>CAKTAS010000001.1:0-74771 GCA_934529095.1 uncultured Gemmiger sp.
AACGGCATCGGCAAGGCAACCATCCGCCACCGCGTAAAGAGCATCTACGGCATCTACCGCAAGATGTATATGCAGAATAAGGATTTCGAGGAGATCTACGACATCTACGCCGTGCGCATCATTCTGGGCAGCGTAGCCGAGTGCTACACTGCGCTGGGTCTTATCCACGATATGTATCACCCGCTGCCCAACCGCTTTAAGGATTATATTTCCACCCCCAAGCCCAACGGCTACCAGAGCCTGCACACCACCGTCATCGGGCGGGAGGCGATCCCGTTTGAGGTACAGATCCGCACCTGGGATATGGACCGCATGGCGGAGTACGGCATCGCCGCCCACTGGAAATACAAGGCCGGCATCACCGGCGGCAGCAACGATAAGCTGGACGAGCGTCTGGCCTGGGTGCGCCAGCTTTTGGAAAGCCAGCGTTCCAGTGCCGACGCCACCGACCTGCTCAGTGACATCAAGAGCGACCTTTTGCCGGAGGAAGTCTTTGCCTTCACCCCGCGCGGCGACGTCATCAACCTGCCCGCCGGGGCCACCGCCATCGACTTTGCGTATGCCATCCACTCGGCGGTGGGCAACCGTATGATCGGTGCCAAGGTCAACAACCGCATTGTACCCATCGACCACAAGGTGCAGACAGGCGAGATCATCGAGGTCATCACCGGCCCCGAAAACCGCGGTCCCAGCCGCGACTGGCTGAACATCGTCAAAACGAGCGAGGCCAAAAACAAGATCCGCAACTGGTTCAAAAAAGAACGCAGGGAAGAGAATATCCAGGAAGGCCGCGACGCACTGGAACGCGAGATGCGCCGCAACATGATGCCGCTTACCGACGAGCAGCGCCCCGTTTTTATGGAGAATCTTGCCCGCCGCAACCGCTGCAATTCGGTGGACGAGATGTACGCTGCCATCGGCTACGGCGGTCTGCTGATTTCCCGCCTGCTGCCCAAGCTGAAGGAAGAATACGCCAAGCTCAAGGAAAACGAGCCCAAGCCCCTGACCCTGGAGCTGAAGCGGGTACATTCCTCCGACGGTGTGGTGGTCGAGGGTATCGACAACTGCCCCATCAAGTTTGCCAAGTGCTGTTCACCGCTGCCCGGGGATGAGATCATCGGCTTCGTCACGCGCGGGTTCGGTGTGTCCATCCACAAGCGGGACTGCGCCAATGTGCGCGAGAGCCTGCGCCACAGCGAAAACGCCGACCGCTGGGTGCGCGCCTACTGGGCAGAGGATTCCCGCGAGAACTACAAGGCAACCTTGGAGCTTTTGTGCATGGACCGCGCCAACCTTGTTTCTGACATTGCGCTGGCGTTGGGCGATATGCGCGTTCCCATCTACTCTTTGACGGCGCGCAGCGCCGAGCAGGGGCGCGCCCGTATGAGCGTGACCGTGGGCATTACCAACACCGAACACCTGAACAGCGTGGTTTCCCGCCTGAAAAAGGTCAAGGACGTTGTGACCGTAACCAGAAACTGATTTCATTTTAAAAAAGGAACTGTATCTATGCGTGCCGTAATTCAACGGGTAAGCGGGGCTTCCGTCATCGTAAACGGCGGCGAGCCGCGCAAAATCGGACCGGGTCTGGTCATTTTGCTGGGTGTACGGGACACCGACACCCCGGATATTATCCCCAAGCTGGCTGAAAAATGTGCGCATCTGCGCATTTTTGAGGACGAAGCCGGCAAGCTGAACCGCAGCGCGGTCGAGCTTGGCTACTCTGCGTTGGTGGTATCCAACTTCACACTGTACAGCGATACCGCCAAGGGCAAGCGTCCCAGCTTCAGCCACGCCGCCAAGGGCGATTTGGCAGAGCCTTGCTACGAAGCCTTTTTACGGGAAATCGGCAAGCAGGGCTTACGGGAGGTTCAGCACGGGGAATTCGGCGCAGATATGCAGATTTCTCTTGTCAATGACGGACCCGTCACCATTGTAATTGATACCGACGACTGGAAAAAGGGGTGATCGTATGAAGGTTCAGCACATTCTGGGCGCAGCACCGCTGTATACCAACACATTCTTGCTTGTGACCGAACAAAAGCACGGCATTTTGATCGATGCAGCCGCCGAGCCGGACACCTACAAAAAGGCGCTGGCGGAGCAGGGGGCGACCCTTACGCATATTCTGCTTACGCACGGGCATTATGACCATGTGGGCGCGGTTGCCGCCCTGCGGCGCGAAACCGGCTGCAAGGTCTATCTGGACCCTGCCGATGCCCTCGGCGATGCGCTGTACCCGCTCAAGGCTTCCGATGTGGACGAAGCATGGCCTGCCTCGGGCAGCCTTACCATTGACGAGCTGACCTTTACCATCTACCACACGCCCGGGCATACCCGCGGCAGCGTGGTGCTGGCGCTGGGCAAGCTGCTGTTCTGCGGCGACACCCTGTTTGCGGGCAGCTGCGGGCGCACCGATATGCCCGGCGGCAGCGGCATCCAGATGCAGCAAAGCCTGTCCATGCTGGCAGAATCCGACCTGCGCAACGATGTGCAGGTGCTGCCCGGTCACGGCGAAGCCTCGACCCTTGGGCGCGAGCGGCTTTCCAACCCCTTTATGACCGACGGAATGAACTCTATGTTTTAAGAGGAGGGTGCCTCTCTATGCAGATCATCTTGTGCGGAAGCGCCGCCGGATATGAAGCCGAACACACGGCGCGGCTGTTTTTCCCCGCCGCCGACCGGGCAGATACCGTGCCGGAAACGGGGGATTTCGTGGCAGCCTGCTCCCACGAAAAAACGGATTTTGTTCTGCTGCGTCTGGACGGCAAAAGCTACTGGCGCACCGCTTTGCGCGATGCCGACGCCGATGCCGAATATGCGCTGTGCCGTTTGTTATACACCCTTTTGTGCGATGTGACCCAGCGCACCCTGCCTTGGGGGATGATGACCGGCGTGCGCCCCGTGCGCATTATCCACGACCTGCGCGCCGCCGGCTGGCAGGAGGATGCCATCCGTGACCGGTTTTTGCAGCATTTTGCCTGCACGCCGGAAAAATTCCGGCTGGCACTTTCCATTGCCGATTTGCAGCGCCCGGTTCTGGATGCCGCCGACCCGATGGATTGCAGCGTCTATGCGGGCATCCCGTTTTGCCCCACGCGGTGCAGCTATTGCAGCTTTGTTTCCCGCACCGTGGGGGACAAGGCGACCCGCGCGCTGGTACAGCCCTATGTCGATAAGCTCTGCGAGGAGCTGACCGCCATCCGCCAAACGGCCGACCGCTGCGGGCTGCGCATCCGCACCTTTTACATCGGCGGCGGCACGCCGACCAGCCTTTCGGCGGCACAGCTTGAGCAGCTGATGTCCCACATTGCCGCCACCTTTGACCTTGCCGCCCTGGACGAGTACACAGTGGAGGCAGGGCGCCCCGACTGCACCGATGCCGAAAAACTGCGCATCATCAAGCAATACGGCGCCACCCGCATTTCCATCAACCCGCAGACCTTCTCGGACGAGGTGCTGCGCAACATCGGGCGCCGCCATACCGCCGCCGACATCATAGATTGCTTTGCCGCCGCCCGCGCTGCCGGGCATGACAACATCAATATGGATCTTATCGCCGGGCTGCCCGGCGACACCGTGGAGGGCTTTGCCCAAAGCCTGCAGCAGGCCATTGCGCTGGACCCCGAAAACATCACCGTACACACGCTGACGCTGAAGCGTGCCTCCGACCTGGTGGTAGAGCATCGCGCCGCCGCATACGATGATGTATCGGCGATGCTTCGCCACTGCGACACCCTGTACGATGCCGGGTACCGCCCGTATTATATGTACCGCCAGAAGGGTACCCTGCAAAATCTTGAAAACATCGGCTGGGCAAAGCCCGGCAGGGATTGCCTGTATAATATTTATATTATGGAGGAGATCCATTCGATTTTGTCTGCCGGTGCCGGCGGCTCCACCAAGCTGGTTATTCCCGGCAGACGCCGCGGCAAGATCGAGCGCGTCTTTAATTTCAAATATCCCACCGAGTACATTGACCGCTTTGACGAGGTCCTTGCCCGCAAACAGACCGTGGAGGATTTTTATGCACGTTACACACCGCAAGAGATTCGTCGGACGTGAGCTGATTGCCTTGGCTGCCACGCAGCCGCAGCCCTTTGCCGAGATCAGCGAGCGCCAGTACCACGACCAGCTCACCCTCATCACGCAGGAGGTTCTGCAAAGCCACCGCCGCATCGTTATGCTGACCGGGGCGTCCGCTGCCGGAAAAACCACCTCCGCCCACAAGCTGGCAGCGCTGCTTCGCGCCGAAAACTGCCCCGCCGCCGTTTTGAGCCTGGACGACTTTTTTGTGGGCGCCGGGCGCTACCCCAAAGCCCCCGACGGCAGCGATGACTACGAACGGCTGGAATCCTTGGATATCCCCGTGCTGCATGGCTGCCTGCGGGATTTGTACCAAAAGGGCGTTTGCCAGTCGCCGGTGTTTGATTTTCACATCCAGCAGCCCACCGGCTTGCGCACGGTGGATTGCCGGGGCGGTGTTGCCATCATTGAGGGGCTGCACGCCCTGAACCCTGTGCTGACCGCCGCCCTGCCCGAGGATGCCGTATTGTACCTGTACGCCGGTCTGCGCGAGGAATACGCCGACACCGACGGCAGCCGCTGCCTTGCCACGCGGGATATCCGCCTTGCGCGGCGTATTGTGCGGGATGCGCTGTTCCGCGGGCATGAAGCATCCTTTACGCTGGGGATGTGGGCGCAGGTCTGCGCAGGGGAGGATCTGTATATCCGCCCCTTTAAGTCCCGCGCCAACCTTTTGCTGGACACAGCGCACAGCTACGAGCCGTGCCTGTGGAACACCCTGCTTGCCGAGGTGCAGCCCGACGCCGCCATGACCCCTGCCCAGTGCCGCCAGCTGAAGGCACTGAAGGCAAAGTTTGCGCTGTTTCCGGCGCTGCCCACCGACTTGGTGCCGCAAAACAGCCTGCTGCGGGAATTTATCGGTACAAAAGAGGCATAAAAACGGCACAATTTACTAAAAATACACAAATTCAACATTGCAAAGCCTGTTAAAACAGACTATAATAAGAACCAGATACGGTACGGTGTTGTGGTAGATCCGTGCCTTCCTTAAAAGTAAAATCATGAAAGAGGTGTTCCCTTATGTTCGAGATCGATATGGAAATGCTGAAGGAGCAGGGTCTGCAGTTTGTTGACACTGCCAAAAAAGCCGCCCAAGGGCTTGCCGATAAGGGCAAGAACCAGCTCGAGCTTTTGAACCAGCAGGCGCGTCTGTCCAAGGCGCAGCGTCAGCTGGGTGCGCTGGTGTACAGCCTGCACAAGGCGGGCGAGGAAAACCAGCCGCTGGTCGATAAGTATATCGCCGCCGTGGCGGAGGTCGAAAAAACCATTGAGGACATCAAGGCTGCCATGACCCCTGAGGAGCGCGCCGAGGCTGAGGCACAGGAAGCAACCGATGCCGAGGAGCCGGTCGTCAGCGAGGACGGCGAGGAGAGCGAGGAGGAAATCGAGGAGGAGCCCGTCAAGCTGCGCGGCGAAACCAAGATCTGCCCCGTCTGCCACGCTGAGGTGGACGCCGATGCTTTGTTCTGCAACCACTGCGGCGCCCAGCTGTAATTTGTAAAACTTCTGCGCCAGATTTTGCAAAATTACGCGCAGCTGCGCTATCTATGCGGGGTTCTTTCTCCCGGCGCAGCTGCCGTATTTTATGTAAGACTTGACAAATTTCCATTTGAGAGTAAAATGTTGCGTGTTGCTTTTGCCGCGCTTTACCGGTGACTTATGAGTGTTTACCCCGAAAAACCGCAGTACACGTCCGAGGATCTGGCTGCCATCATTGCCCTGCTGCGCGACCCCGAAAAGGGCTGCCCGTGGGACAAGGTGCAGACGCACACCTCCATCCGGATGAATTTTCTGGAGGAAGCCTACGAGGCGGTGGATGCCATCGACCTGAATGACCCCGCGCTTCTGTGTGAGGAGCTGGGCGATGTGCTGATGCAGGTGGTGTTCCACGCCCAGATGGAGCAGGAGCTGGGGCATTTCACCTTTGCACAGGTGTGTGACGGGGTATGCCGCAAGCTGATCGAACGCCACCCGCATATTTTTCGGGGCGATACCGGCATAAAAGACTGGGATACGCTCAAAAATATAGAAAAGGGTCGCGTGACGCTGCAGGACGATCTGGAAAGCGTCCCCTTGGCGCTGCCCGCCCTGATGCGCGCCGCCAAGCTGCAAAAGCGTGCCGCGCGCGGCGGGGTGGCTGTACAGGCTGACGCCGACACCGTGGCAGACGCTGCCCGCAAAGCCCAGAACGCCGACGAAGCCGACCGGCAGGCTGCCGTTGGGCAGATGCTCTTTGCCGCTGTTGCGCTGGCGCGCCGTCTGGGGGTAGACCCCGAGCAGGCACTGCAATACCAGAATGCGCAGTTTACTGCGCACCCCACTTCTTGCCAAGAGGCGGAACCTCCGCATAGCTGCTGAGCGCCGCTTTTTGTCCATAGGCATTACCGCATTGGCAGCAGCCATACTGCGGTGCTGCCCATAAAATCATTGGAGGTATAATATTATGACGAAAGTAGAACTGATTTCCGCTGTTGCCGCCGACGCCAACCTGACCAAGAAGGACGCCGAGGCTGCCGTGAACAGCGCCCTGAACGCCATCACCAACGCCCTGAAGTCCGGCGACAAGGTTACGCTGGTCGGCTTTGGCACCTTTGAAGTCCGCGAGCGCCCCGCCCGCAACGGCCGCAACCCCCAGACCGGTGCCGAGATCACCATCCCCGCTTCCAAGCTGCCCGCTTTCAAGGCCGGCAAGGCTCTGAAGGACAGCGTTCAGTAATCGCTGCTGATTTTTAAAACTACCGCCCCGCCGCGCCTGCGCGGCGGGGCGGCTTTGTGATACCGCACAGAAAGGTCATTTGTATGCGTTTGGATAAATACCTGAAGGTCAGCCGCCTGATCAAGCGCCGCACCCTTGCCAACGAGGTTGCCGACGCCGGTCGCGTGCTGGTAAACGACAAGCCCGCCAAAGCCAGCTACGCTGTCAAGGTGGGGGACATCATCGAGGTCACCTTCGGCAACCGCCCCATCAAGGTGCGGGTCCTCGCCGTGGAGGAACCCAAGGGCAAGGACGTTGCGCGCGAGCTGTTTGAGGTTCTTTGATTTTTAGCTGTCCTGCGGTGTTATCTTTGCCGGTTTGTCATATCTGCCGCCCCTTGTGCATATAGTACGGATAGAATCCAATCTGAACAGGGGAGTACACCGCCATGCCCGAAACCGTTGATACCGCCGTTCGTGAAAAGCACCCTGCGCCGCAGGGACACAGCCTTGCCCTGAAGGATCGCCGCCAGCTTGCCGTGACCGGGGTGGGGCGCATCGTAAGCTGTGATGACGCCAGCGCCGTGCTGGAAACCGCCCTTGGCACCCTGACCGTGGGCGGGCAGGAACTGCAGGTCAGTGAGCTTTCGCTGCAAAGCGGGCAGGTGCAGATCAGCGGCAGGATCGAATTTTTGCAATACGCCGAAAACCGCCAGTCCTCCGGCGGGCTGCTGGCGCGGCTGTTCCGCTGATGACTGCCGCGCCGTCGGCGGTCGCTGCCGTTCAGGACATTTTGTGGTGTCTGGGGCTGGGCTGCCTTTTGGGTCTGGGGCGCGATGTGCTGCGCCTTGCGTTCGGGCAGGGCAGCGTGCGGGAATTTTTGGGGGATTTGCTGACATTTGCCGCGGCAGCCGTGTTGGTTGCGGGCTTTTCTGCCGGGGTCAGTGCTGCGGGGCTTGCCCGCTGGTATATGAGCGCTGCCGTTTTCTTGGGTGCCGTGTGCTGGCGTACCGCCGCCGCGCCGTTGGTTCACGGCGTTTTGGGCTGCCTTGCGGGGCTGCTGTTGCTGCCGCTTGCGCCGCTGCATCGGCGGATTTTTGCACCGATTTCGGCTGAAATGAAAATGCAGCAGCAGAAAATTTTCCATTTTCTTTCAAAAAAGTGCCGAAAACCGCAAAAAATCGCAAAAAAGCAGTTGCAAAATCCGACAGAGATATTATATAATTAAAACATCTGAACAGATTTTTATTTTTCGGGAAATGGGGGCTGTCTGATATGTATAAAAAACGTCGCGGACCGCTTCCGGTTCGGCTGCTTCCGCTGGCATTTACCGTGCTGTGCGGCTACCTGTTTATGACGCTGATCAACTGTCAGGTTGCCATCAGCTCCAAACAGCAGGAGCTTGCCAGTGTGCAGACCCAGCTGACCGCCCAGCTGACCGAAAACGCCGAATTGTCCAGCACGCTGGAGCAGGGGGACGACGCTATTATCGAGCGTTACGCCCGCGAGCAGGGCTATGCCAAGCCCAACGAGCGTGTTTTTGTTGACATCAGCGGCAAATAACTGTGGGTTTCGCCCCTGCGCTGTTGCGGCGGCAGGGCTGAACATATTACAAAAGAAAAAGGGGTATCTGAGTTTGGCATTACAAGTTGGGGATATTGTTGAGGGGAAAGTAACCGGCATCAAGCCTTTTGGCGCATTTGTTGCCTTGCCGGAGGGCAAAAACGGTCTTGTGCATATTTCCGAGGTTTCGTATGAGTTTGTGCAGGATCTTTCCACCGTGCTGAGCGAAGGTCAGACGGTTTCTGTCAAGGTACTTACCATTGCACCGGACGGCAAGATCGCCCTGTCCATCAAGCGCACACAGCCCGCACCGGAGCGCGCCCCCCGTCCGCAGGGCGGCAGCCGCCCCGCACAGGCACCGCGCCCCAAGCGCGAGGAAAAGCCCCGCGTATGGCAGCCCAAACCCGCTGCCCCGCAGGGGGATATGAGCTTTGAGGATATGATGGCTCGCTACAAGTCCCGCAGTGAAGAAAAGATTGCCGACCTCAAGCGCGTTACCGAAAACCATCGCGGCGGGTATTCTCGCCGCCGCGGCTGAGATAGCAGGCGCGATCCCGCACAATGCCAATCGTGCGGGGTTGCCCGTACAGTTTTAACGGCTCTACCCCTGACGGCAGCGCAGCGTTCCGCCCGGGATAGAGCCTTTTTTGCAAAAAACGAAAGGAACACTATGTCCACACTTTACACTATGGTCGCCCCGTGCTTTTTCGGCACGGAATCCACCTTAAACTTTGAAGTCAAGCGTCTGGGGGCTGAGAATATTCAGGTCACCGACGGGCGCGTGGCTTTTCAGGGCGGGGCAGAGCTGATTGCCGCCGCCAACCTCAATCTGCGCACCGCCGAGCGCGTGCTGCTGCTGCTTGCCACCTACAAGGCCACTACCTTTGACGAATTGTTTGACGGCTGCTACCGCATTGCGTGGGAGGAGCTGCTGCCCGCCGATGCCGCTTTCCCGGTAAAGGGGTCCAGCCTGTCCAGCCAGCTTTCCAGCGTGCCTGCCTGCCAGAGCATCGTCAAAAAAGCGATCGTCAAGCGCCTGATGGCAGGGCATAAAACCTCCACACTGCCCGAAACCGGCAGCGTTTACAAGATTCGCTTTGCCCTGCGCAAGGATACCGTGGAGATTTATCTGGATACCTCCGGCGACGGTCTGCACAAGCGCGGTTACCGCCGCAACGCCACGCTAGCGCCCATCAAGGAAACGCTTGCCGCTGCCATTGCCGACTTGGGGCGCGTGCGCCGCGACACACTGGTGCAGGACCCCTTCTGCGGTTCCGGCACGCTGGTGATCGAGGCCGCCCAAAAGGCGATGAACCTTGCCCCCGGTCTGCGCCGCCGCTTTGCCGCCGAGCATTTTGATTTTGTCCCCGCCGATATTTGGACGCAGCAGCGCCAAAAAGCCTTGTCCGAGGTGCGCACCGATGCCGCCTTTGAGGGCATCGGCTACGATATCGACCCCGCTGCCGTGGCACTTGCCAACGCCAACGCCAAGCTTGCCGGCGTAGGGGAGCGCTGCCGCTTTGAGGTGGCAGACGTCAAGGACTTTGCGCCGCTGCAGAACGCCACCGTGCTGACCAACCCGCCCTACGGCGAGCGTTTGGGCGATGCGTCCGAGGCCGCCGCCCTTGCCAAAACGCTGGGTCAGGTCTGGCAGCGTCACCCCGCACAGGGGCTGTATGCCATCACCGCCGACGCTGCGTTCGAGGATCACTTCGGCAAAAAGGCTGCCCGCCGCCGCAAAATCTACAACGGTATGATTCCCTGCCAGCTGTATATGTACTATGACGCCCCCAAGCGCGAGAAGAGGTAACGGCATGGAAGATCTCAAGCTTGCGATCCTCATCGACGCGGACAATATTTCGCCCAAATATGTCAAGGTCATTCTGGACGTTGCCGCCAGCTTCGGCGTGGCTGCCTGCAAACGAATTTACGGCGACTGGTCCGATGTGCGCCTAAAAAGCTGGAAGGATGCGCTGCTGAACAACTCCATCATCCCCATCCAGCAGTACAGCTACACCACCGGCAAAAATGCCACCGACTCCGCCATGATCATCGACGCGATGGATCTTTTGTACAGCGGCAATCTGGACGGCTTCTGCATCGTTTCCTCCGACAGCGACTTCACCCGCCTGGCCGCACGTCTGCGCGAGGGCGGCAAACTGGTCATCGGCATGGGCGAAAGCAAGGCGCTGGGTCCCTTTGTCAAGGCGTGCGACCAGTTCAAGTATCTGGATCTGATTCTTGACCACGGCGAGGTTTCCGGCACCACCGCCCCCGATGCTGCCCCGCAGACGGCAACCGGGGATGACACCGCCATCAACCGAGATTCCATCGGACGCATCATTCTGGGACTGATCGAGGAGATGGACGACGGCACCGGCTGGGTGCGCACCTCCCGCGTGGGCGACCAGCTGATTAAGCGCTACCCCGACTTTGACGTGCGCAACTTCGGCGCCAAAAGCCTGAACAAATTCCTGGCATCGGTGCCGGAGCTGGAATTGGAGGAACGCATTCTTTCCAACGGCAACCCCATCCAGTTTGTGCGCGCCGTACCCGCCCCCAAGGCTGCCCCCAAAAAGCAAAAGCCCGCCGCACGCAAGGCGCCCCGGCGCACCGCGACCCAAAGCAAAAAACGCAAGGCATAAAAAAATCCCGCAGAGCATATCTGCGGGATATTTTTATTGCTGTACAGTCACATTTTCCAAATCCGGCAGGTTGTCCATACCGGCGTAGTCCTCGGTTTTCAGCGCACCGCTGCGCAGTTTCTCGTACAGGGTATTGTAATTTTTGGGGGTAAATTTGCTCAGCCGCCAAGTGTCGGCGCTCAGGGCGACCATATTTTCGGTCAAGCCGACCGTTTCGGTGTGACCGGTGTCGGCGGCTTGCTGCCACTGCCCGCCCGCGGCGAAGAAGGCGTACAGCTCCTGCTGGATCATCGTATTATAGCAGTGCAGGGTGCTGAACAAAATCGCCTCATCCTGCGCGCTGTGATCCCACCGCGCGGCAATCGCCTTGGCGTCGTTTTCGGTCTGCGCCGCGCCCGCCAGCACTGCCTGCAAGGAGGCTTCGTCCGTGGCAAAGATGACCTGCACACCGTCGTTATACCAGTACGCCATACGTTCTGCCACGGCGTCGTTGTATTCCTTGGTGCCGGTGTACCATACGCGCAGCGTGATTTGGTTGCCCTGCTGCTCGGCGGCTTTTTCCGCCCCCTGCATAAAGCCGGTGCAGTAGCGCACGGTATCGGGCATTTCCTCGGCACCCACAAAACCCAGTGCCTGATAACCCTCACTTACTGCGGCATAGCCCGCCAGATACCCCGCCTGTGTTTCGCTGAACAGCACGCAGCGCACGGTGTCCTTTACAGTATAGTCGCTGTAATCCGCGCTGTGCGCCTCGGCATCCACCACCATAAAATAGGTGTCGGGGTACTGGTCCTGCAGCGTGTACACGATCTGCGCCATGGCGTCCCCGCGGCAGACCACGACCTTGGAGCCGGAATCCGCCGCCTGCACCAAGGCAGCTTGCAGATCCTCTGCCGATTCCGATGCCGCCGCCGCATTTTTTGGCACATAGCCAAAGTTATACGCAAAGGCAGAAATTCCCTGCCACAGGGCAGCATCGGCACCCGCTTCCACACCCTCGGGACCGGTGATCAGGGTGATCGCCGCGCCGCCGGGCAGCGGCTCTGCATCCTCCGCCGCCGCAAAGGTATATTCGGTGTCGTTCGTGGGGGCTGCTGCCTCCGTCTTGTCCGCTTGCTTCGGGGTCGGCTTGCATCCGCACAGACCCAGCAGCAGGGCGGCTGTACCCAACCATGCCAAGAATTTTTTCATAAACTGTGGTAAGACTCCTTATTTTTCTAGGTTTGCAGGACCGAAGCCGTAGGGCAGCAATGCGCCGAGGGTCGTCACAATGTAGTCATCCTCGGTTTTTGCCATAATAACGGTCAGCGCATCCCCGCCGAATTCATACAGCGCCTGCCGGCAGACGCCGCACGGGCCGGTGACCAGCGTGTTGACCTCGCCCTGCCGGCTGCCCACAATGGCAATGGCGTCAAATTCGCGCACGCCCTCGCTGACAGCCTTGAACAGCGCCGTGCGCTCGGCACAGTTGGTGGGGGTGTAACCGGCGTTTTCGATGTTGCAGCCGGTGTAGACCCTGCCGTTCTTGGCGCGCAGCGCAGCTCCCACACGAAAGTGGGAGTAGGGGGTGTAGGCAAACTGCTGCCCTTCAAAGGCCTTGCGGATCAAAGCCTGAATTTCCGCTTTTTCCATGCTTATTTCTCCAGATACTGCTCCACCGCCAGCGCGACCTTCATCATCTCGGTAAAGCTGGTCTGGCGCTGCTCCGCCGTGGTGATTTCCGGCGCAACAAAGCTGTCGGAAATGGTCAGCAGGCAGGCGGCGCGCTTGCCCAGCACCCGCGCATTGTGGAACAGGGCAAAGCTTTCCATCTCAACGGCAAGGCAGCCCTTTTCGTCCCGCAGCTTTTCCCAGTAGGTGGGCTTGGCATCGGTCGCCTGACGGTAGAACACATCCGAGGAATGGATGTTGCCCTCAATCACCTTAATACCCTGCGCTTCGGCGCTGGATTTTAAGGCAGCGTTCAGCTCGGCGCTGGGCTTCTGGATGTCGTCGGTGTCGCCGCTTTGGGTCACGGCATAGTTGCTCTCGGAGTAAGCGCCGGATGCCAGCACCACATCAAACAGCTTTGCCTTGTCCGTGTAGGAACCGGCGGAGCCGATGCGAATGATATTCTCGACCCCGTACTGGCTGTACAGCTCGTAGGAGTAAATACCGATGGACGGCATACCCATACCGCTGCCCATCACGCTGATGGGACGTCCCTGATAGGTGCCGGTATAGCCCAGCATACCGCGCACATCGGTAACAAGGCGCGGATTTTCCAAAAAGGTTTCGGCAATAAATTTGGCGCGCAGGGGATCCCCCGGCATCAGTACGGTTTTGGCAAAATCGCCCATTTCGGCGCGGTTGTGAGGGGTAGACATTTCGCAGCTCTCTCCTTTTTAAAAAGTTTGTTCTACATAGTATAACATATTTTATGGATTTATGGTATAATTAAATCTGAATTTTTTGTGTAAAGGTGGATTTTTCTATGCAGTTGCCGCAGCACTGTACTTTATGCCCCCGCGCGTGCGGGGCAAACCGCGCCGCCGGTGCCGTGGGCGTGTGCGGAGCAGGGGACACCCTGCGGGTGGCGCGCGCCGCCCTGCACCATTGGGAAGAGCCGTGCCTGAGCGGCGACCCCGAGGCTGCCACCGGCAGCGGCACGGTGTTTTTTTCGGGCTGCACGCTGCGCTGCTGCTATTGCCAGAATTTCCCCATCAGCCAGCAGGGGGTAGGCAAAGAAATTTCCGCCGCGCGGCTTGCGGAAATTTTTCTGGAATTGCAGCAGGGCGGTGCCAAAAATATCAACCTTGTCACCGCCACCCAGTTTCTGCCGTGGGTCACCGAAGCGCTGGACACTGCCCGCGCCCGCGGGCTGCGGCTGCCCATCGTTTACAACACCGGCGGCTATGAAACGGTCGAAACGGTGCAGGCGCTTTCCGGGTATGTGGACATCTGGCTGGCGGATTTCAAATATGCCTCGTCCGCTGTCAGCGCCGAGCTTTCGGCGGCTGCGGATTATCCCGCCGTTGCCGAGGCAGCTTTACGCCAAATGCTTTTGCAGACCGGTGCGCCCGTATACGATGCCGACGGCTATCTGCAGCGCGGCGTTATTGTGCGGCATTTAGCCCTGCCCGGACACACGCAGGACAGCCTTGCCGTGCTGCAAACCCTGGCACGGCTGCGCGAGGAAACCGCCACCCCCTTTGTGCCGAGCCTGATGAGCCAGTTCACCCCCTTTTACCATGCCGCCGACCACGGGCTTGGGCGGCGCATCACCAGCTACGAATACCGCAAGGTCATTGATGAGGCTGTGCGCCTTGGGCTGACGGACGGCTATATGCAGCAAAAAAGCAGTGCGCGTGAGGAATACACCCCGCCCTTTGACCTGCAAGGGGTCTGAGCGCCGCGTTTTTAAACGATGCAGCGGCGAATCTTTGTTTCGTTATCGTTTTGTAATGTTTAAATCCTGCCCAAAATGTTGCAAAACATCGTAAAACAAGGTATACTAAAGACAGTGTGGAGGGATTCGCCCTTCACAACAATGCTCGGGCTATACATACAGCCCCCGAAATAGGAGAACAAAGCTATGAAAAAGTTCCTTGCAATGGTTCTGACCGCTGCTATGGCGTTTTCTCTGGCAGCTTGCGGCGGCAGCAATGCTTCCTCCGCTGCTTCTCAGGGTTCCACCTCCGGCAGCAAGACTGACGTTGCCTTCGTTACCGACGTCGGCAACATCGATGACCAGTCCTTCAACCAGTACACCTGGCAGGGCGTCAAAGATTTCTGCGCCGCCAACAACCTGAACGCCAACTACTACCGTCCCACCGAGGACTCTGACTCTGCCCGTCTGGAGCAGATGGACAACGCCGTAAACGACGGTGCCAAGGCGATCGTTGTTGCCGGTTACCTGTTCGGTTCCTCCATCGCCGAGGCGCAGACCAAGTACCCCGATGTTCAGTTCCTGGCTCTGGACGTTTCCGCTGCCGATTTGGGCGATTCCGCTGCCGCTGCCAACACCGCTCTGATCACCTACCGTGAGGAGCAGGCCGGTTACCTGGCTGGCTACGCCGCTGTTTACGACGGCTACAAGAAGCTGGGCTTCCTGGGCGGCATGGCGGTTCCCGCTGTTATCCGCTACGGCTACGGCTTTGTGCAGGGTGCCGAGGCTGCTGCCAAGGAGATCGGCGCCACTGACGTCAGCATCAACTACTGGTACTCCGGCGACTTTAAAGCCACCGACGAGGTCAAGACCAAGATGGACAGCTGGTATTCTGCCGGCACCGAGGTCGTCTTTGCCTGCGGCGGTCCCGTCTGCACGAGCTGCGATGCTGCTGCTAAGGCGAACGGCGGCAAGATGATCGGCGTTGACGTTGACCAGTCCGGTCAGTTTGACACCGTTGTTACCTCTGCCATGAAGGCTCTCGCCAACTCTGTCAACCTGGCTCTGACCGACTCCATGAACAACGGCTGGAAGTTCACCGAAACCTACGCCGGCAAGGAGACCGTTCTGGGCGCTGCTGAGGATTGCGTGGGTCTGCCCATGGAAACCAGCAAGTTCACCAAGTTCACCCAGGAGCAGTACGACGCCCTGTACAAGAGCATCGTTGACGGCTCTCTGGTTATCGACGCCAGCTTTGACGCCGATGTTCACCCCGAAGTTTCCGCCATCACTGTGGATTATCAGGGCTGATAACTTATAACTCGTTTGCCCCGCGCATTTCTGCGCGGGGCATTTTGTTTTGGCGGGGCATTTTAGAACGGATGTCCAAAAAAGTTCTGATTTTTTGCCGATTTTGTGCAAATTCTCTTGTGTAAAAGTTGTTTTTTCTGTATACTATAAGGTAGTAAGCTGTGTTTTACAGGAAAGGGGCGTATAACGATTGGCAGAGAATTATGTCATCGAAATGCTGCACATCACCAAGGAATTTCCGGGCATCAAGGCAAATGATGATGTCACCCTGCAGCTGCGCAAGGGCGAGATCCATGCGTTGCTGGGCGAAAACGGTGCCGGCAAATCCACGCTGATGAGCGTACTGTTCGGTATGTACCAGCCCGAACAGGGCATCATTAAAAAGAACGGCAAGGAGGTCAAGATCACCGACCCCAACGAGGCCACCGCGCTGGGTATCGGTATGGTACACCAGCACTTTAAACTGGTGGAATGCTTTACCGTTCTGGACAACATCATTCTGGGTGTCGAGGATACCAAGCTCGGTTTCCTCAAAAAAGATGCCGCACGCAAAAAGGTTATGGCGCTGAGCGAGAAGTACGGCTTGAAGGTTGACCCCGATGCGCTGGTCAGCAACATTTCTGTCGGTATGCAGCAGCGTGTTGAAATCCTGAAAATGCTCTACCGCGACAACGAGATCCTGATTTTTGACGAGCCGACTGCCGTGCTGACGCCGCAGGAAATTGACGAATTGATGGAAATTATGCGCGGCTTCAAGGCTGAAGGCAAGAGCATTTTGTTCATTACCCACAAACTCAACGAGATTATGGCGGTGGCAGACCGCTGCACCGTTCTGCAAAAAGGGCGCTATATCGGCACGGTGGATATTGCCGACACCTCCAAGGAGGAGTTGTCCCGTATGATGGTCGGGCGCGATGTCGATTTCGCCGTTGAGAAAAAGCCCTGCGAGCCGGGCGAGGTCGTGCTGGACGTCAAGGGGCTTGTCGTACCCAGCAAGGCGCACAAGAACAACGCCGTCAAGGGCGTGGATTTTCAGGTGCGCGCCGGGGAGATCGTCTGCGTTGCCGGTATTGAGGGCAACGGTCAGACCGAATTGGTCTACGGCTTGTCGGGTCTTGAAAAGCCCAGCGCCGGCACCATCACCCTGAAGGGACACGACATCACGGGTGCCGCCATCCGCGAGCGCTCCAAACTGGGTATGAGCCACATCCCCGAGGATCGCCACAAGCACGGCTTGGTGCTGGACTTTACGCTGGCGGACAATCTGGTTTTGCAGCGCTACTGGCAGCCGCAGTTCCAGAGCCGCGGCTTTATCAAAGCTGCTGCCGTGCAGGAGTACGCAGCGCGCCTGATTGCGCAGTATGACGTGCGCAGCGGTCAGGGTCCCGCCACCATCGCCCGCAGTATGTCCGGCGGCAACCAGCAAAAGGCGATCATTGCCCGCGAGGTCGATAAAGACCCCGAGCTGCTGATCGCCGTGCAGCCCACCCGCGGCTTGGACGTCGGCGCCATTGAGTATATCCACAAGCAGATCGTTGCCGAGCGCGACAAGGGCAAGGCGGTTCTGCTGGTTAGCTTGGAGCTGGACGAGGTGATGAACCTGTCCGACCGGATTCTCGTTATGTACGAGGGCGAGCTGGTCGGCGAGTTTGACCCCAAGAAGACAACCGTTGAGGAACTGGGTCTGTACATGGCCGGTGCCAAAAAGCAAAAGGAGATGCAGCAATGAAAAACCAAAATAAAACCCCGCTGCTGCAGCGTCCCGCCGCTGTAAGCGTGCTGGCCAGCCTGCTGTCCATCGTGATCGGTCTGGTGCTGGGCTTTGTGCTGCTTGTCATCCTGAACCCCGGTGCCGCGCTGGGCGGTATGACCTCTATGATGACCACCGGCTTCAGCAGCCTGGACAAGTTCGCCAAGGTACTGTACCAAGCCGCGCCCCTGATGATGTGCGGTCTTTCGGTAGGCTTTGCCTTCAAGACCGGGCTTTTCAACATTGGTGCTTCCGGTCAGTATACTATGGGTGCCTTTTTTGCCCTGCTGTGCGCCATCCAGTTCCAGATGCCGTGGTTTGTCTGCCTGCTGGCAGGTGCCGTGGGCGGCGCTATCTGGGGCGTATTTCCGGGTCTGTTCAAGGCGTATTTCAATGTGAACGAGGTCATCACTGCCATTATGTTCAACTGGATCGGTATGTATCTGGTCAACCTGATCCTTGCCAATGACTCCGTCATGCTGGCGTCCGCATGGGGTGCCTCCAACTCGGACCGCACGGCAGCGCTGTCCGCCGCCAACCCCGGCGCCATCATCCCCAAGGGCTTTCTGAGCGCCCTGTTCGGCGGTTCCAGCTGGATCAATATTTCGGTCCTGCTGACCATTGCCTTCTCCGTTTTGATGTGGGTCGTGCTGCAAAAGACCACCTTCGGCTATGAGCTGAAGGCGTGCGGTCTGAGCCGTGACGCCGCACAGTATGCGGGCATCAATGCCAAGCGCAACATTGTGCTTTCCATGGTCATTTCCGGTGCGCTGTCCGGCATCGGCGGCGGCATCTACTATCTGGCGGGTACCGGTCAGTATGTGCTGCAAAAGGCGATTCTGGGTATGGGCTTCAACGGCATTCCCGTTGCGCTGCTTGCCAGCTCCAACCCCATCGGCACCATCTTTTCGGCGCTGTTCATCAGCTACATTCAGGTGGGCGGCGCTGCCATGCAGCCTGCCTATTCCTCGGAAACGATCGACATCGTCATCTCCGTTATCATCTATCTGGCAGCCTTTGCCCTGCTGATGCGCAGCGTAGTCGCCAAGGCAGCCGCCGGACGCAAGCAGAAAGGAGGCGCTGACAAATGAATATCCTTGCCAACCTGATCAGCCTGACCATTTTGTTTGCCGTGCCGCTGCTGCTGGTGGCGCTGGGCGGTATGTTCAGCGAGCATTCCGGTGTGATCAACATCGCCCTGGAGGGTATGATGATCATCGGCGCGCTGTTTGCCTGCCTGACCCTGCAAGCCTTTGACCAAAACGGCTTTGGCGCCCTGCACCCGCAGCTTGCCATGTTTGCCGCCATTTTGGTAGCAGGGCTTACCGGTATGATCTTCTCGGTGCTGCTGGGCTTTGCCGCCATCAACCTGAAGGCAGACCAGACCATCGGCGGTACCGCGCTGAACCAGTTTGCCCCCGCCTTTGCCATTGTTATGACTTGGGCGCTGCAAGGTCAGGGTCTGACGACCATTTTTATCCCCAACTGGGCGCGCATCACGCAGCAAACCTTGGGTCTGCCCGTGCCGGAAAACCCCGGTTTCTGGGACAACCTGCTGTTTAAGTATTTTTATCTGACCACCCCCGTTGCCATCGTGCTGTTTATCGCTTCGTATGTGCTGCTGTACAAGACCCGGTTCGGTCTGCGTCTGCGCGCGTGCGGCGAGCATCCGCAGGCGGCGGACTCTGTGGGCATCAACGTGTACAAGATGCGCTATGCCGGCGTGCTGATTTCCGGCTTTTTGGGCGGCATCGGCGGCTTGGCGTACACGCTGGCAGCCGGTTCCGGCTTCAACTCCAGCGTGGGCGGCTACGGCTTCCTTGCTCTGGCGGTTATGATCTTCGGCAACTGGAAACCGCTGCCGATTCTGGCTTCGTCGCTGTTCTTTGCCTTGTTCAAGGTCATTGCGGCGTACAATGCCTCTTTGCCGTTTTTGCCCAAGTTTGAGAGTGTCAAGGACATTTCCAACCTGTACCAGATGCTGCCTTACATCGTCACGATGATCATCCTGATTTTCACGTCCAAAAACTCGCAAGCCCCCAAGGCCGAGGGTATTCCTTACGACAAGGGCAGCCGCTGAATCGTATCCATTTGCCGCCCGTCCGCACAAGCGCCGGGCGGCTTTTCTGTTAGGAGAATTGCTTATGCGTATGTATGATATCATTGCCAAAAAGCGGGACGGCGGCACGCTGAACCGCGAGGAACTGGCATTTGCCGTAAACGGCTATGTGGCGGGCGATGTGCCGGATTACCAGATGTCGGCGCTGTTGATGGCGATTTACCTGCGCGGTATGACCGACGCCGAAACCGCCGAATTGACCGATGTGATGGCACATTCCGGCGATATGGTGGATCTTTCCGCCATTGCGGGCATCAAGGCGGACAAGCACTCTACCGGCGGCGTGGGTGACAAAACCACCTTGGTCATTGCCCCCATTGTGGCTGCCTGCGGCGTAAAAATCGCCAAGATGAGCGGGCGCGGGTTGGGACACACCGGCGGCACCATCGACAAGATGGAGGCGGTTCCCGGCACCCGCACCAGCCTGAGCCAAGCGGAGTTCTTCCGGCAGGTCAACGAGATCGGCATTTCGGTCATCGGGCAGAGCGGTCAGATTGCTGTTGCCGACAAAAAAATCTACGCCCTGCGCGATGTCACCGCCACCGTGGGCTGCATCCCGCTGATTGCCTCCTCGATCATGTCCAAAAAGCTGGCTGCCGGTTCGGACGCCATTCTGCTGGATGTCACGATGGGCGACGGCGCTTTTATGAAGGATCTTGACAGCGCCCTGGAGCTGGCGCGGCTGATGGTTTCCATCGGCACTGCTCATGGGCGCAAGGTCGCGGCGCTGATCACCGATATGGACAAGCCTTTGGGGCAGAACATCGGCAATGCGCTTGAGGTCGCCGAGAGTATGGCAGTCCTGCAGGGCAGGGGTCCCGCCGATCTGACCGAGGTCTGCCTGCAGCTGGCAAGCAATATGCTGCTTTTAGCAGGCAAGGGCGATCTGGCTGCCTGCCGTGCCATGGCGGAGGGCGTCATTGCCGATGGTTCCGCCTTTGAAAAGTGCTGCCAGATGTTTGCCGCGCAAAGCGGCGATGTCAGCGTGCTGCGCGACGCCGACAAGTTCCGAAAGGCAAAATACAGCTTTGCGCTGACTGCCCCCAAGGACGGCTACATCTACAAAAACGATGTCGAAAAAATCGGCAACGCCAGCGTACTGCTGGGCGCCGGGCGCATCAAAAAAGAGGATGCCATCGACTTTGCCGCCGGCATCACGATGCACAAAAAGCTGGGCGATTTCGTAAAAGCAGGGGAGAGCATCTGCACCTTCTACGCCGATGACGAAGCCCTGTTTGCCCCCGCCGAGGAAATGTACCGCAGCGGGCTTGTCATCCGTGACGAAAAGCCCGCCGTTCCGCCGCTGGTGTATGCCCGCGTGACCGCCGACGGCGTGGAAACCTTCTGAAAAACCGCATAAAATAAACCAGCCCCTGACCGAAAACGGTCAGGGGCTGGTTTATTATGCCGTCAGCACTGGCGCATCAGGCGGATATAAAACTCTACGGCGCGTCCGATCGTTTCCACGCGGATGCGTTCATTGTTGCCGTGGATGGTGGCGCGTTCCTCGGCAGAAAGATCCATCGCCGAGAAGCGGTAGACATGGTTGCTGATGCGCCCATAGTGGCGGCTGTCCGAGCATTGCACCATCAGATAGGGCGACACCAAGCAGCCCTTCCATGTGGCAGCCACGGCGCTTGCCACCTTGTCCCATGCGGGGCAGTTGGTTTCGCTGATGGGGCTGGGGTTCATACCCTCCAGGTTGACCATCTCGACCGCCGGGTCGTTGACAGTCTGCTTTAAGTAGTCAAGGGCGGATTCCATGGTATCCTGCGGGTTCAGGCGCAGGTTGCTGATCATCTTTGCCTCCGAGGGGATGACGTTGCGCCCTGCGCTGCCCTTGGCCTGCGTAAATGCCACCGTGGTGCGCATCAGGGCGTTCAGCTCGCCGCCGCTTTTGCGGCAGATGGAATCCAGCACGCCGCCGAACAGCCAGAGGTTCGCAAAAATCATACGGTAGGTAAAGTTGGAGTAGCGCCCCAGCGTGTCAAACATTTCTGCCACGGGCTTGGTCAGATGCGCCGCAAAGGGGTTGGACTCGATCTTGGTGCACGCCTCACTCAGCGCCACCAGCGGGCTGTGCGGCCTGGGAGCGCTGGCGTGACCGCCGCCGGATTTGACCGTGTATTCGACATTCATCATGCCCTTTTCGGCAATGCCGATCAGACCGCAGGGCTGCTTGACGCCGGGGAACACATCCTGTACCACGGCGCCGCCCTCGTCCACGACCAGCGCCGGGGTGATGCCGTGGGCTTCAAACCAGTCCACGATATGCACCGCGCCCAGACCGTTGACCTCCTCGCCGCCGCTGAAGGCAAAATAGATATCCTGCTCCGGCTGGTAGCCCTGCGCCAGCAGGTGGTCGGCTGCCGTCAGCACGCCGTTGAAGGTCACCTTCGTGTCCAGCGCCCCGCGTCCCCAGACCACGCCATCCTCCAGAATTGCCTCAAAGGGCGGCTTGCTCCAACCGGCTTCGTCCACAGGCACCACGTCGTAATGCGCCATCAGCACGCTCGGCTCGCTGTGCTGTTTGCCCTCCCAGGTAAACAGCAGCCCGCGGTCGGGCATCCGCTCAAACCGGCAGCTTTCAAAGACGTGCGGGTACAGCTCCGGCAGCTTGTCGATCAGCTTCTGGAATTCCGCATCGTCCTCCTTCTGCGGGTCCGTGTTGGACACGGTCTTGAAGCGAATCAGGGTGCGCAGGTTTTCCACCGCCTTATCGCGGTCAAAGACCTCCTCGCCCTCGGGAATCTGCGGGGCGGCACCGGGCTTGAAGCGCGCCGCGCGCACCAGCACCTCAGCCACCAGCACGACCGGAATCAACAAAAGCAACCACAGATATGACATTGTATAGTACCTCCTATCGACTTTACACCAAGCCTTTTTTATACAGTACACGCGCCACGCCCAGGCTGAACAGCACACCCACCGGCACCATAACGCCGACGGTAGAGGCGTTCAGCGCCGGGACAAAGATGAACAGCACCAACATCAGCAGCAGGGGAGCCAGCGCCAGCCGGAAATTCTTGGACACAAACACCACCGCCAGACCGCCGAACAGCGCGGGTAAAATCTGGGTAAACGCCGGCTCCAGCACCGGGCTGGACAGCAGCGGCGTCAGCGGGATGATCAGCACCACACCCAGCAGAATGATCAGCGTTGTCACAATGCTGGACACCGCAATAGCAATGGTGGAGATGATCTCGCCCTCCTCGCTGTTGGCCTTGACCCCGGCGCGCTCCATCGCATCCAGCGCGCAGGGCAGCTTGAGGTTGGAGATGTTGCCCGTCACAAACGAAAGATAGGTGCCGCCGGCACCCAGCATCGGCACATAGGTAAAAATTTCCACAATGCCCACCGCCCAGTACATCGGACCGATCGCCAAAAAGCCCTTGGCAAAGGCCGCCCAGTCCGGCGTGGTGCGGAAAATTACCGACACGACAATGGGATACGCCACAATCAGCACCAGCAGCGTAAGCCCCCAGATGCGCCCCCAGCGGTGGACGCTCTCGATATAGGTTTCCTTTTTTTGCAGCTCTGTCTTTTCCATTTCGCACACCCCTTTCAGCTCAGCCAGCTCGTCAGCGGAATGGACGCCGCCATACCGCACAGCATACTGATCGGCAGGGCATAGTCCTGGATCCAGCGCTTTTTGGTGCGCATAGCCGCCACACCGCAGATCACCATAACGACCGCCGAGGTCAGCATAACAAACACCGGGATCAGCCCCGTAAAATCGCCGTGCGCTGCGCCCAGCACATCGCTGAACACATAGCCCAAAAAGGCGCTGATCATACCTAAGAACATCGCATTGTTAAAAATATCCGCCCATTTGCGATCCTTGGCGCCGATCTTCATCAAGCCGCCCTGCAGGCGCTTGGTCATCAGCGGCACCAGCAGCAGCCCGATCATAATGCCCACCGTCATAACGGCTGCCACGGTGACATACGCCGTCGCCGTGGGGATGGGGGTGTTGGTGTCCAGCCCCAGCTCGGTCAGGGAGGTTCCGGCTGCCACAGTTTCGTAGGTCAGCGAACCCACCACCGAAAGCCGCAGCCACGGCAAGGCTATGCCAAGGCTCTTGCTCAGCGAGATAACGCCCACCAGAATTGCCACCGCCGGCGCCACGGTGAACACCGCTGCCGCCGAAATGGTCTTGCGGATCGTCTGCCGGGGCATCCCCAGCTCCTTGGCGCGCGCTACCGCCCGCCACAGAAAAAATACCGACTGTGCCAGCACAAACAGGATGATGATGCCCACCAGCACAAACAAAATCGGCGCATTTACATCAAACGCCATACAATTCCCACCTTTTTCTTTCGGATTGGACATTTATTCCATGTCTTAGTGCCAGTTTAACACGTTGTCTAAACAATTGCAAGGAAAAGTTTTCATACGGTGAACATTTGTTTTTGAACTGTGTGCAGTCTACGGACACGGAAACCGCAACTTCCCGCAAGAAATCCCTGTGTTTTACTTGCCCGATGCCGCATTTTGGGATATAATAGAAAGTAAGCAATCTTTAGCAGGAGGCATCTATGCCCAAGGACAAATTGAAAACCATATACGTCTGCAACCAGTGCGGCGAAACAAGCCCCCGCTGGATGGGGCGCTGCCCGTCGTGCGGGGCGTGGAACACCATGACCGAGGACGTTGTCGCAGAGCCTGCCAAGACCGGCAGCGGCAAGGCAGCCGCCGTCGCGCGGGTGCCGGGGCAGACCAGCCTTGTGCCCCAGAAGCTGAAAAGCATCAGCACCACCGAGGAAAAAAGCCGCATCGTCACCGGCATCGGTGAATTGGACCGCGTTCTGGGCGGCGGCATTGTGATCGGCAGTGTGATTTTGATCGGCGGCGAGCCGGGCATCGGCAAGTCTACGATTTTGCTGCAGCTCTGCGGCGAGGTAAGCCGCACCAAAAGCGTTTTGTACGTCACCGGCGAAGAATCCGCCCGCCAGATCAAGCTGCGGGCGGTGCGGCTGGATGTGCCGCAGGACAATATCTCGCTGGTGGCGGAGAGTGATGTCGATGAGATCTGCGGTCTGATCGAAAGTATGAAGCCCGACCTTGTGGTCATTGACTCCATCCAGACAATGCGCTGCACCGACATTTCCTCCTCCTCCGGCACGGTCAGCCAAGTCAAGGAAAGCACCGCCCGCTTTTTGACGGTTGCCAAAACGCTGGAGATCCCGACCTTTATCGTAGGGCACGTCAATAAGGACGGCGCCATTGCGGGTCCCAAGGTCATGGAGCATATCGTGGACACCGTGCTGTATTTTGAGGGGGACAAGACCCTGCCGTACCGCGTTCTGCGCGCGGTGAAAAACCGCTACGGCTCCACCAATGAGATCGGTATGTTCGATATGACCGGGCGCGGTCTTGCCCAAATCGAAAACCCCAGCCAGGTCATGCTGGAGGGGCGTCCCTTGGGCATCAGCGGCACCTGCGTTGCCTGCGTGATGGAGGGTACCCGCCCGGTACTCAGCGAGGTGCAGGCGCTGGCAACCAAGACGAGCTTTCCCAGCCCCAAGCGCACCGCCAGCGGGTTTGATTACAACCGTATGTTCCTGCTGCTTGCCGTGCTGGAAAAGCGCGCCGGATACGCCTTTTACAACCAAGACGTCTATGTCAATATCATCGGCGGCTTGAAATTGGACGAAACCGCCTGCGATCTGCCCGTCTGCCTTGCGATGGCATCCAGCCTGCTGGACCTGCCCATCGGGGAAAAAACGCTGGCTATCGGCGAGGTGGGACTCGGCGGTGAGGTTCGCAGTGTAACGCATCTGGAAACCCGCCTGCGCGAGGCACAGCGCGTCGGCTTTGACACCGCCATCGTTCCCAAGCACAACCTGAAAATGATCGACCCTGCGCAATTTCCCGGTTTAAAGCTGGTGGGGGTATCCTACCTGCGGGAAGCCGTAAACGCCATAAAATTAAAGTGAATCGAGGAATCGGAACTATGCCCGAACAGAAACAGCAGAAAGCCCCCGCCTTCAACCCCAAGGTAAAGGACGCCATCGCCGCGCTGAAGGCGGAAAACAACCCCAAAAACCTGAACGTTGTCATCAATGAGCTGGTGCGCTCGCCCTTGCTGGTGCCCGCCGTGTTTGACCTGCAGGGACAGCCCGCCCCCAAGCCCGCCGCTGACGGCCGCGTACAGCTGCCTAAGGACACCAAGGTCAGCCTTGTGATGATCAACAGCCCCGAGGGCAAGCATTACTATCTTGCCTTCAGCGACTGGGACGCCGTACACGCATGGAAATCCCAGTCCGGGCAGCAGATCATTGTGCTGAGCTTTGACGATATCATCGCTATGGCCGCCAAAAACACCGACGCCTCGGGTCTGGTCATCAACCCCGGCGAGAACAGCCTGCATCTGGAAACCCCTCTGCTGGTTTCCCTGAAGCAGCAGCGCGATGCCATCAAGGCACAGGCTGCGGCAGCGCAGCAGGGTATGACCGTCAAGCCCGGCGACAAGATCACCTTGGTTGAGCCGACGGTGTACCCGGACGCTCTGGTGGACCCCGTCTGCGAGGTGCTGGCTGCCGCCCCCGGCGTCGGCTCTGCCTACCTGCAGATTATGATCGTAAACGAAACCGCCCGCAGCTATCTGCTGGTTCTGGACGGTCCCAAGGATAACGCGCTCTTTACCGCTGTGGCAAAGGCTGCCCACCCGTACCTGATGAGCCGCAAAAAGAAGCTGGACCTGCAAATCACCACCTCGGTTTCCGCCTTGGGGCAGCAGGGTATGCGCGACAGTGAGCCGTTCTACCGCAAGGGCATCGGTCGCGTGATTGAGGAGGATGATGACGAATGAAGCGCCTTTTGGACTGCACACCGTCAGATTTGCAAAATTGCACCAAGCCCGAGCTGCTGGGCGCCCTTGCCGCGTGCGAAGGGCGCGTGCTGGCGTGCGAAACCATCGGCATCACGCCGCCGCTGCTGGTGGATGTGACCAATGCGGAATACGCCGCCTCGCTGAGCGCGGATATTCTGCTGCTGAATATGTTTGATGTGCAGCACCCGGTCGTCAACGCACTGCCCAAGGTGGCAGCAGAGGACACGGTGCGCGAAATCAAGCGGCTGACCGGGCGTGTTGTCGGCATCAATCTGGAGCCGGTGGACCCGCAGGCTGCCAAATCCAACGACGGCACACTCTGGAAAATGAGCGCCGGACGTCTTGCCACCGCCGAAAACGCCGTTCGCGCCGCAGAAATGGGCGTAGATATGGTGGTTTTGACCGGGAACCCCGGCAACGGCGTGAGCAACAGCGCCATCGTGGAATCCCTGCGCAGCATCCGCGCCGCCGTGGGCGACCGGCTGATTTTAGCTGCCGGCAAGATGCACGCTTCCGGCGTGGCAGGGGAGGGCGGCGAAAACATCCTGACCCCCGACGATGTCCGCGACTTTATCCAAGCCGGGGCTGACATCATCCTGCTGCCCGCACCCGGCACCGTACCCGGCATCACGCAGGAGTACGCGCACCGGTTGATCAGCGGCATCCACGCGGCGGGCAAGTTGGCGCTGACCGCCATCGGCACCTCGCAGGAGGGCGCCGACACCGCGACCATTCGGCAGATTGCCCTGATGTGCAAGATGGCAGGCGCGGATATCCACCACATCGGCGACACCGGCGTACCCGGTATGGCGCTGCCGCAGAACATCTTGGCATACTCCATTGCCATTCGCGGCGAACGCCACACCTACCACAAGATGGCGCAGTCTGTCAACCGCTGAAAAGGGGCTTCCTATGCCGTTTGACTACAAAAAGGAATACAAGGAATTCTATCTGCCCAAGGCAGTGCCGCAGCTTGTAACGCTGCCTCCGATGCAGTACCTTGCCGTGCGCGGCAAGGGCGACCCCAACGAGGAGGGCGGCGCATACCAGCAGGCAATCGGTCTTTTGTACGGCGTTGCCTACACCTTAAAAATGTGCCGCAAAGCCGGGTACGAGATCGACGGCTATTTTGACTATGTCGTACCCCCGTTGGAGGGTTTCTGGTACCAAGAGGGGACAGACGGCGTGGAGTATGCCCATAAGGACGCTTTTTGCTGGATTTCTGTCATCCGTGTGCCGGATTTTGTGAGCCGCGCCGATTTTGACTGGGCGGTTGCCGAGGCGACGCGCAAAAAGAAGCAGGATTTTTCTGCGGTGGAATTTTTGACCGTGGACGAGGGGCTTTGCGTGCAGATGATGCATTTGGGCGCCTACGATGACGAGCCTGCCAGCGTAGCGCGTATGGATGCGTTTCTTGCGCAAAACGGCTGCGCCAACGATTTTTCTGCCGAACGTATGCACCACGAAATTTATCTGAGCGACCCGCGCAAAACCCCGCCCGAAAAACGCAAAACGGTTTTGCGCCATCCCGTCAGAAAGCTGTAAGGCTAATCTCGCTGCCGGAAAGCCTGCGGGAGAGCGGGAGAAAGACGGGAGAACCGAGAGGGAGTGCCTTTCCGTTCTCTTTATGCAGTTTCGCTAAATCAAAGTTTAGCGAAATGCAGGGAAGTGTCTTGGGTGATTTCTTCTGACAAGGCTGTCACCTTGAAATAGTAAAACTGTGATACGGTGAAAAAACGATGAACAAAGATATGTGCGTAGCCTGTGACGATGGAATTTTGAATATTCGTGTCAGTGCAATCATCATGAAAAATGGAAAGCTTTTGATGGTTGGCAATGACAGAGAGTATCTCTACTCCGTCGGCGGCAGAGTGAAATTCGGTGAAACAGCCGAAGAGGCTGTTGTTCGTGAAGTGCTGGAAGAAACAGGCGTTCAGATGGAAATCGACCGCCTTGGCTTTGTGCATGAAAACTATTTCTATGGCGATGCGCCTACCAATCGGGACAAGCTGATTTATGAGATTTCGCTTTTCTTCTATATGAAAGTGCCTGATGCTTTTGCGCCGATCAGCGAGTTCTTTATGGATGAAAACAGCAAAGAACACTTGGTGTGGATTTTGCTTGATGAGGACAAGAAAATATATCCGGAATTTTTCAAGACCGAATTGAAGAATCCAACAGACACAGTAAAGTATTTCACTACGGACAAGCGATAAACCATCAGGGACAGGTTAGCATTTACACGAGGTTTACCTATGAGCAGTTACATTGATGCCGTTCACCCCGAACGCCATGCACCATATCTGGATATCCCCAACGACGTTGTGGAATATCTGCATTATCTCGATTTTGTCAAGCTGCGCTCTCCGCGCACGATCAACGGCTACTATCTTGACCTGCGCGGATTCTTCCGCTTTATGATGATTACCTGGCAACGTGTGCCTGACACCATTGACCCCGCCAAAATCGACCTGACGGGCATCTCCACCAAGGATATTGCCTCCATCACCAAGCGGGACATCTTTGCGTACCTGGACCATGTGCGCGACGCCGACAACGGCTCCAAGGCGCGCGCCCGCAAATTGAGCGCCATCAAGGGCTTTTTTAACTATATTTGTACGCAGGTCGGCAAGCTCAGCACCAACCCCACCGAAAGCATCAGCCTGGGCGCACCCAAAAAGGCGCTGCCCAAATACCTGACCGCCGATGAAAGTATTGCCTTGTTAAAAAATATACAAAGTGATTTTTACGAGCGTGATTTCTGCATTATAACGTTATTTTTAAACTGCGGTATGCGTCTGACCGAGCTGGTGATCATCAATTTGGGCGATTTTCGGGACGATACCATCCGCATTACCGGCAAGGGCAGCAAGGAACGGCTCGTCTACCTGACGCCCGCCTGCCTGGATGCGCTGGAACATTACACCGCCGCCCGCGCTTCCCTGCCCAACTTGACCGACAAGCATGCGCTGTTTGTTTCCAAAAAGACCGGCAAGCGGCTGTCGGCGCGCCGGGTCGAGCAGATCGTTGCCCGCTGCCTGCAAAGCGCGGGCTTGAGCGGGCGCGGGTTTTCGCCCCACAAGCTGCGCCACACCGCCGCCACGCTGATGTACCAAGGCGGCGTGGATATGCTGGCGCTGAAGGAAATTCTCGGTCACGAGAGTGTTTCCACCACCCAAATCTACACCCACATCAACCGCCAGCAGCTGCGTGCCGCCGTCAATGCTTCGCCCTTGGCGCAGCGGGAGTTTGAGCCGTCACAGCAGAATCCCGGCGACGAAAACAGTGATCCCGGCGCCGACAATACTGACCCCGACGCTTAAAGCTGCCGCCAGCAAAAACCGCAGCGCCAGACGCCGGGCATCTGCCTGCAGGCGTCCCCTTGCCGCGCCGCCGGCAAATATGCTTTGGTTCAGTCCTGCGCACAGCCTGCCCGCATACCGTGCCAGCCACAGGCTGAGCGCCAGCGCTGCCAGCTCCGGAAAGCTCAACAGCGCCCGATACACAAGCAGTGCCTTGGCGCCGTTTTGCAGGCAGACCGCCGCCGCGCAAAAGCCCAGATACCCGCCCTGCGCCGCAAACACAAGGCAAAGCAGCCCCGTTCCCACCGCGCAAAAGCCGGCGGCAAAAATGCACAGCATCGTCAAAAATATGCCGGAAAGCAGCGCCGCAGCCACACTTTGCCACGCCGTGTAGCTTTCAGGCGAAAGAATATGCCCTGCCAGCTGCACCGCATATTCTCCCCCTTGGCTGCCCTGCCACATTCCCAGCGGATACGCCGCCAAAAACGCAGCCGCACACAGCGGCTGCGTAATGCTTCGCTGCCCGCGCCCCGGGGCAGGTCGCGCTGCCGGGCTGCGGTGCGGCACAGGCAGCACCGGGTTCGGTCTGCGGCGGGACTTACTGACTGCGCGCATCAGCGCCCGCCCTTGAGCGCTGCGGCGGCACCGCCAAAGCAGCCGCCCAGCAGCAGCGCCAGCGGCAGCATAGCATTCGCGCCCTGCCAATGCACCGCCCCGTCCTGCATCCATGCGGCTGCCGCCAGACACAGCGCGTAAAATACCCCCGCACCCAGCCCGCACAAAAACACCTGCCGTCCCGCCTTTTTTGCCAGCATATAGCCCGATATCCCCGCCCCCGCTGCCGCCGCTATGCAGCCCATCGGGCGCGCCGCCGCCATGGGCAGCGGTGTTTTTGCCAGCAGCAGCGCAAACAGTGCCAGCAGCGCCGTGCAGCCCGCCGCGCCGCCCAAAAGGCAGATTGCCAACCCCCACACGGCTGCCGTGCCGGGTGCGCAGGGGCGCATTGCTCGGATTCGTTTTGTTTTTGCCATAAAAAAGCCTCCTTGCCTAGTCAACACTATGCAAGGAGGCTTTGTAATATGCGGTTTTCGCTTATTTCTTGACGGGGGCAGACTTGCTGTCCTTGCCGGCATCCAGCTTCTCTACGCCGGAGATGGCAGAACGGCGGAAACGGATCTTGGTGCGGTCGCTGCCGGTTTCGATGACCAGCGTGTCGTCCTTGTCGGCAATGGCGCAGACGATGCCCACAATGCCGCCGATGGTGGTGACCTTATCGCCGATTTCGATGGAATTGCGCATAGCAGCGTCCTTTTTATCCTGACGCTTCTGGGGCAGGTACACCAGAACGATCATAAAGACCAGCAGGATCACAATGGGCAGGAAGCTGACGATCATTTCGGCAGTGCTGGCGGTACCGGTAGCAGACAAAAATTGAATCATGGCAGATATTCTCCTTATAATTAAACGGTTTCCTCTATTATATCGAATCTTTTGCCGTTGTGCAAGTATTTCCCGCATTTTCTTGCGAAAGTTGAAAAAATTTTGTGTTTGCGCTGCCGCACCGGGCAAAACCGCAAGAAATGCGCCGTTCCCTTCTCTTTACCCTGCTTTTCCACTTGCCTAAAAGTGCGATTTGTAGTATACTATAAAGTGCGGAAAGTTGGTATTTTTTTGAATGCATTAGGAGGTACATCTTATGCGTAAGACAAAGATTGTTTGCACTATGGGTCCCTCTACCGATAAGCCCGGCATTTTGCGTCAGCTGCTGGAAAACGGTATGAATGTTGCCCGTTTTAACTTCTCCCACGGCGATTACGAGGAACACGCCGGTCGTTACCGCCTGCTGCGCACCTTGGCGCAGGAGCTGGATCTGCCCGTGGCAGCCATGCTGGACACCAAGGGTCCCGAAATTCGTCTTGGCACCTTTGCCAACGGCACCGAAAAGCTGGTGGCCGGGCAGAAATTCACCCTGACCTCCCGCGAGGTCGAGGGCACCCACGAAATCTGCTCCATCACCTATAAGGACCTGCCCCGCGATGTGCAGCCCGGTGGCCGCATCATGCTGGATGACGGCTTGATCGAGCTTGCCATCGACGCTGTCGAGGGGACCGATATTGTCTGCACCGTCAAGAATGACGGCGTCATCAAGACCAAGAAGGGCGTCAACGTCCCCGGCGTTCACCTGTCCATGCCGTATATGAGCCCGCGCGACCGCAACGATCTTCTGTTCGGCATCGAGCAGGGCTTTGATCTGATTTCTGCAAGCTTTACCCGCAACGCGCAGGACATTATGGAGATCCGCCACATTCTCGATGAGCATGACTGCAATATGCGCATCATCGCCAAGATCGAGAACCAGGAGGGCATTGACAACATCGACGAAATTCTGACCGTTGCCGACGGCATTATGGTCGCCCGCGGCGATATGGGCGTTGAGATCGACTACGCCGAGATCCCCTCTATCCAGAAGCACCTGATCGACCGCGCCATGAGCGCCGGCAAGATCTGCATCACCGCCACCCAGATGCTGGATTCCATGATCGTCAATCCCCGCCCCACCCGTGCGGAGATCACCGACGTTGCCAACGCCATCTACGACGGCACCGGCGCGGTTATGCTTTCGGGCGAAACCGCCGCAGGCAAATACCCCGTCGAAGCGCTGAAGGCGATGGCAGCCATTGCCGAAACCACCGAGGCAGATTCCAACTTTGACAACCTTGTCCACCACGCCCGTTCGGAATCCACCCGTATGACCATCAGCGCCGCTGTGGGTCACGCCGCCTGCACCACCGCCTCCGACGTGGGCGCCTCCGCCATCATCACTGCCTCCAAGAGCGGCGAAACCGCCCGTTTGCTGAGCCGCTTCCGCCCGGACGTGCCGATCATCGCCTGCGTTCTGGACGAAAGCACCCGCCGCCAGATGAACGTCTACCGCGGTGTGGTTCCCCTGATGATCGACTACGCCCATTCCACCGATGAGCTGATCGAGATGTCCGTCAACGCCTCCGAGAAGGCGGGGCTGGTATCCTCCGGCGATATGGTGGTCGTCACTGCCGGTGTCCCTGTGGGCGTTTCCGGCACCACCAATATGATCAAGGTGCATATGGTGGGCAACTCTCTGCTTGCCGGTGTCGGCATCGGTCACCAGAATGTCAAGGGTGAGGTTTGCGTCTGCCGCAACACCGCCGAGGCAAACAAGAAGTTCAAGCCCGGTCAGATTCTGGTCGTACCCTTTACCACCAACGACGCCCTGCCCTTTATGAAGCAGGCGGCGGGCATCATCACCGAGGAAGCCGGCGCCAACAGCCACTCTGCCATTGTGGGGCTGACCCTGGACAAGGCGGTCATCATCGGTGCCACCAATGCCACCCGCACGCTGCAGGACGGTATGCTGATCTCTATGGACTGCAGCCGCGGTGTCGTGCAGGCCATGGCAAAATAAGGAGCCTGTTATGGAACGAATCGCCAGTTTCTGCGTGGATCACACCACGCTTTTGCCCGGTATGTATCTGTCACGCCGGGACGGTGCCGACGGGGAAATCCTGACTTGGGATGTGCGTATGAAACGCCCCAACCAAGGCAGCTATCTCTCCCCTGCCTGCGCCCACACGCTGGAGCATCTGTTTGCCACCTACGCCCGCAACAGTCGGTTCAGCAAGGGCGTTGTGTATGTCGGACCTATGGGCTGCCTGACCGGGTTTTATCTGGTGACCACCGGGCTTACCCCCGCCGAAGCACTGGAGCTGACCCGCAGCGCCTTTGCCTGGATGGCGGAGTACACCGGCGACATCCCCGGTGCTTCTGCCGTTGAGTGCGGCAACTACCTGATGCTGGACCCCGTAGCTGCCCGCGTGGAGGCTGCCGCGATGGTTCCCGTGCTGAACGCGCTGGATGCCGAGCATCTGCACTATTGATTTTTCCCGCAGCAAAACCATAAAAACAGCCCCTGCGCTTAAACCAAAGCGCAGGGGCTGTTTTCTATGCCGATTTTCAGATGAGGGCTGCGGTGATCAGTGCCATCTTGTAGACTTCCTCGGCATTGCAGCCGCGGGACAGGTCGTTGATGGGGGCGTTCAAGCCCTGCAGAATGGGACCGTAAGCCTCATAGCCGCCCAGACGCTGGGCGATTTTGTAGCCGATGTTGCCGGCGTTGATGTTGGGGAAGATAAAGGTGTTGGCATAGCCGGCGACCTTGGAGCCGGGCGCCTTCAGCTGACCGACCTCGGGGGCAACGGCAGCGTCAAACTGCAGCTCGCCGTCAACCTTCAGCTCGGGATGTGCCTCCTGCACACGCAGGGTGGCGTTGCGCATCTTGTCCACGGTTTCGCCCTTGCCGGAACCCTTGGTGGAGTAAGACAGCAGCGCTACGCGGGGGTCAATGCCGAACACCTCGGCGGTGTGGGCGGTTTCAACGGTGGACTCGACGATCTCGTCCTCGGTGGGGTCAATGTTGATGGCGCAGTCGCCCATGGCGATGCTCTCATCACCGCGCATCAGGATAAAGCAGGAGCTGACGGACTTGATGCCGGGCTTGCACTTGATGAGCTGCAGCGCGGGGCGCACAGTGTCGGCGGTGGAGTAGGTTGCGCCGCCCAGCAGGCAGTCTGCCTTACCCATCTTGACCAGCATGGTGCCGAAGTAGTTGCCCTTGGACAGGGCGGCGCGGCACTGCTCGTCGGTCATTTTGCCCTTGCGCAGCTCCACCATCTTGGCGACCATCTCGTCAAAGCCTTCATAGCTGGCGGGGTCCAGGATCTCTGCACCGTCAATGGCAAAGCCGCCCTCGGCAGCCGCCTTCTTGACCTCATCCACATTGCCCAGCAGGATGACCTTCAGGGTCTTGCCTGCCACCAGACGACTGGCAGCGGACAGGATGCGGGCATCGGTACCCTCGGTAAATACGATCGATTTGGGTTCTGCCTGCAGCTTCTTTTCAAAATTCTCGAAAATGGACATACTTCTTACCTCCATATATTCCGCGCAGCGACCCTGCGCCTCACTTACAGAACTATTATAGCACCGATTTTGCCCAATGCAAAGATTATAGAACATTTCTAAAAATCTCAGCAACAAATGTGCAACTTTGTGGCAGACAACAAAATAATTCGCAAAGTTAATAAAATATCAAGCCAGGATCGTTATGAATTTATCAACTTACACAAAGCCTGCCCCGCACTCAGGCTTGCAAAAAATATGCGATACAGGGTCAATTCCCGGCTTCACACCGCAAAGCGGCAGAAAAGCACCAGCTGCAGGGCAAGGATCGCGGGCATCCCCCACACAAAATACCAGTGGCGGGTCTTATGGCGGAAAATTTGCATTCCCAAAACAGCACCCGCGCTGCCGCCCGCCAAGGCAGCGGCAAACAGGGCTTTTTCCGAAATGCGCCAATGTCCCCTGCGGGCGCGGCGCTTGTCCACACCCATCATAACAAACGATGCAGCGTTGATTGCGGCAAGATAAAGATACAATAACTTATCCATCATTCCGCAAAGCAGTCTGCCTCTGCCTTTTTCAGCAGCTCCAGAAAACGCTCGGGGTTGGATGCGCTGCGCAGCGCTTCGGTCAGGGTCTTTTTCTGTAAAAGATTGACGAGCCGCGCCAAAATCTGCAGGTGCAGGCTTTCGTTGTGGGGCGGGATTGCCACCATAAACACAAGGTCCACCGGCATTTCGTCGGGTGCGCCCCAGTCCACACCGCGGCGCAGCACCACCGCCGACACCCCCGGCGCACAGACACCGGCGTTGGCGGTGTGCGGCAGCGCAATCCCCTGCCCGATGGCGGTGGTCCCGCCCATCGTTTCCCGCTTACAGGCGGCATTGTAGCACGCCGTGCCGTTGGTAATGCCGCCCAAGCCCTCCTGCAGTTCCACCAGGATCCCCACCGTGTCCTGCATGGTGTGGATGTTGGCGTGCAGCAAGATGCCCTTGGAATCCATAAAATCGGTAACTCTCATGGCAGTACCTCGCAGTGTATCAGATGCGGTTTGCTTTCTCCATCAGGTCGTACAGGAACTCGCCCACAGCACCCTCCGAGCAGGTGCAGGTGGTTACAAAATCGGCTGCCGCCTTGACCTCTGCCGGGGCATTGGCAACCGCCACGGCGTACCCGCCCGCGTGCATCAGCTCCAAGTCGTTATAGTAGTCGCCGATGACGATGGTCTTTTTGATGTTTTTGTCCAGCAGGGTGCAAAGGTTTTGCAGCCCGCTTGCCTTGCTGACACCGCCCGGCATAATTTCCAGATAGATGCTGTTGGTGTGGGAGAAGTAATTTTCGCCGCCGTAATAGCGGTTCTTCGTGTACTGCGACAGCTTGCGGATGCTCTCGGGGTCGGCGGCAAATACCACCTTGACCCAGCCGTCGGGTACATTTTCCAGCGGGCAGGCAATGCTGCCCAGCTGCTCGTCCACCTGATGAGCGTGGGTGGTTTCGTTGGCGCGCACAACGTACATTTCGCCGTCGCCCGCCATAACCTCCACACCCATACGGGGGAAATGCTCCATCACGTCCAGAATTGCCGTGGTCGCCTGCTCACGGTTCAGAGTCGAGCGCTGCAGCACGGTATTGTTGCTGAAATCATACAGCAGCGCACCGTTGCAGGAGATCGCGGGCGAGGACAGCGTGATGCCCGGCAGCGCCGCACGGATAGACTCCGGCGGGCGTCCGGTTGCCACGGTGAACAGCCCGCCCATCTCGGTAAACAGTTGGATCACCGTGCGGTTGCAGGCAGGCAGCCCTTCCTTGGCCGTAAGCAGTGTATTGTCCATATCACATACCACAAGGGTATCGCTGAGCAGCAAACTCATACGGGGTTTTCCTTTCTTAAACGGTTCAGATAATCCGTAAAATAGGGCGGCAAGGGGGAATCAAACTGCATCCACGCCCCGGTTGCGGGGTGAACAAAGCCCAGCTCCTTGGCGTGCAGGCACTGACCGCCGAGATTTTTTATGACATTGCGCGGACCGTACACCTCGTCCCCCGCCAGCGGATGCCCCAAGGACGCCATATGCACGCGAATCTGGTGGGTGCGCCCGGTTTTCAGCTTGCAGGCAATGTAGGTAAACTTGCCGAAGCGTTCCAGCACGCGCCAGCTTGTGTAGGCGTACTTGGCGCCGGCTGCCCCCTGCGGCAGCACCGCCATCTTTTTGCGGTTCTTGGGGTCACGACCGAGCCAGCCCTCCACAAAGCCCTCGTCCTCGCGCAGATTGCCGTACACCACGGCGTGATAGACGCGGTGGATGCTGTGTACGCTCATCTGCTCGGTCAGCGCCTGATGCGTGGCGTCGTTTTTTGCCACCACCAAAAGCCCGCTGGTATCCTTGTCGATGCGGTGGACAATGCCGGGGCGTATCGCGCCCCCCACGCCGGAAAGCCGCCCCGCACAGTGGTACAAAAGCGCGTTGACCATGGTTCTGTCGGGGTTGCCGGGTGCCGGATGCACCACCATGCCCTTGGGCTTGTTGACCACCAGCAGGTCATCGTCCTCGTAAACGATTTCCAGCGGGATATTCTGGGGCTGCGCTTCAATGGGCGCTGGATCGGGTACCTCGACCCGGTACAGCGCGCCGGGGCGCACCTTATCCTTTTTGTTGACCGGCGCGCCGTCAGCGGTCACTGCCCCCTGCTCGATCAGGTTCTGCACCGCTGTGCGGGAAAGCTCGCCGCACTGTGCCGCCAGCCAAGCATCCAGACGTCCCGTGCTTTGGGCGTCCGCTACCCGTTCAATCGGCTTCATGGGCATCGGTTTCCTTTTGTCGGTCGGCTTTTGCGGTTTTTTCGTCTTGGCGGCTTTCCCACAGCGCCGCAATGATCAGCAGCGCCACACCCACGCAGACGCAGATATCCGCAAAATTGAAGATGGCAAAGTTCATAAACAGCACGTTGATGTAATCCACCACCACGCCGTTCAGCACGCGGTCGATGAGGTTCCCCACACCGCCGCCCAGCACAAGCGTCCAGGCTATGCGCTCTGCCAAGGGCATTTTGCGCACAAACAGCATGATAAGCACCGCCAGCAGCATAAGCGAGGTCACGCCGATGAGCAGCGCCTGCTTGCCCGCCAGCATGGAAAACGCCATACCGTCATTCAGGCAAAAGCGCAGCTCCACAATGCCGGGCAGCAGCGGCATAGCGCCGACCGGCTGCAGATTGGCAGACGCCCACAGCTTGATGCCCTGATCTGCCGCCACCAAGGCAGCGGCTGCCAGAACCGAAACAATACCAAAAATCATAGAACACCTACACCTAAAAAATCAGCGGTGCTTACCCATTCTAAGCACCGCTGAAGAATAAATTACAGACCCAGAACGCTGGCGCAGCGCGGGCACAGACCGTTTTCGCCAACGGAAGGCTCATACTTCCAGCAGCGCTGGCACTTGTCGCCTGCCGCGTGCTCGGCAGCAGCACCAAGACCCTCGACCAGACCCTTGACGCCGCCCTCGCCCTCGACGAGGTCAACCTTGGAAACGATGAACAGGTCAGCCAGCTCATCCATGGGGATCGCATTCAGGAAGTCGTACAGCTCCTTGGAGCAGTACAGCGTCAGGCAAGCCTCCAGCGCAGAGCCGATGACCTTATCGGCACGCGCCTGCTCCAGAACCTTCTTGACGTCGTCGCGGATCGCCATGATCTTGTCCCACTTGGCGGTGAACGCTTCATCGGCGCTGGGATTGACCTCCGGCATCTGCTCAAAGACGACATAGTCCTTCATACCGGGCAGCTTGGGTACATAGCTCCAGATTTCCTGGCTGGTGAAGCACAGGATGGGGCTGAGCAGCTTGGTGAAGTCCACCAGAATCCGGTACAGTGCGCTCTGTGCGCAGCGGCGGGCATGGTCGTCGGCGCAGTACAGGCGGTCCTTGATGACGTCCATATAGAAGTTAGACATATCAATGACGCAGAAGTTGTACAGCGCGTGGTAGGCGCGGCTGAAATCGTAATGCTCGTAAGCGTCGCGCAGGTTGGCGGTCAGCTTGTTGCAGGCTTCCAGCGCCCAGCGGTCGATCTCAAACAGCTGGTCGTCCGCCACCATATCCTTGGCGGGGTCAAAGTCGTCGATGTTGCCCAGCATAAAGCGCGCCGTGTTGCGCATCTTGCGGTAAGCCTCGCTCAGCTGGCGGAAGATTTCCTTGCCGGCGCGGACATCGACGGTGTAGTCGCTGGAGGCGACCCACAGGCGGATGATATCGGCGCCGTAATCCCGGATAATCTCGGCAGGCTCCATACCGTTGCCGGCGGATTTGTGCATCTGCTTGCCCTGTGCATCGACGACCCAGCCGTGGCACAGCACCTCACGGTACGGGGCAACGCCTTGCGTGGCAACGCTGGTCAGCAGGCTGGACTGGAACCAGCCGCGGAACTGGTCGGCACCTTCCATATACATATCGACGGGCCAGCGCAGCTCCGGACGCTCGCGGCAGACAGCGCTCCATGTGGAGCCGGAGTCAAACCAGACGTCCATGATATCGGGATCCTTCTCCCAGTCGGAGGCGCCGCATTCGCAGACCTCGCCCTTGGGCATGATCTCGTTGGCATCGTACTTGTACCAAGCGTCGCTGCCCTCGCTGCGGAACAGATCGGACACCGCCTTGATGGAGGCATCGGTGATGTGGTACTTGCCGCACTTCTTGCAGTAGAATACCGGGATCGGCACACCCCAGACGCGCTGGCGGCTGATGCACCAGTCGCTGCGGTCGCGCACCATACCCGCCATACGGTCGTGACCCCAAGCGGGCTGCCACTTTACGCTGTCGATGGCTTTGTAGACATCCTCCTTGAAAGCGTCAATGGAGCAGAACCACTGCTCGGTCGCGCGGAAGATGATGGGGTGATGGCAGCGCCAGCAATGCGGGTACTGGTGGGTGATGTGCTGCACGCCCATCAGGTGACCGCTTTCCTTGATATGCTCCAGAATGACCTTGTTGGCAGCCCAGACCTTGAGGCCGGCGAACTCGGCACCGGCTTCCTCGGTCAGGCGGCCTGCCTCATCGACAGGCACGACAACGGGCAGCTGGGGATAATGGTTGACGCAGACCTCAAAGTCCTCGACACCGTGACCGGGGGCGGTATGGACGCAGCCGGTGCCGCCTTCCAGCGTGACGTGGTCGCCCAAAATCACCAGACCCGTGCGATCCAGGAAGGGGTGCTTGTACTCCATCAGCTCCAGCTCGCTGCCCAGAACGGTTTCGGGCAGAACTTCGTACTCGTCAATATGGCAGCCCTTCATGGTGGATTCCACCAGACCGGCAGCCATAATATGGTACTCGTCGCCGATCTTGACGAAGGCGTACTCCAGGTTGGGGTTCAGGCAGGTGGCAACGTTGGCGGGCAGGGTCCATGTGGTGGTGGTCCAGATGACGATCCATGCCTTTTCCAGCGGGATATTGTGCTTTGCCAGCACGCCCTTGGCGTCGCCGGTCAGCTTAAAGCGGACATAGATAGAGTCGCACTCGTCCTCGGCGTACTCGATCTCCGCCTCTGCCAGAGCGGTGCGATCCTCGGGGCACCAGTAAACTGCCTTCATGCCCTTGTAGATGTAGCCCTTCTTTGCCATCTCGCCGAAAATCTCGACCTGACGTGCCTCAAATTCGGGGCGCAGGGTCAGGTAGGGGTTGGCAAAGTCGCCCTGCACACCCAGACGCTGGAACTGCTCGTTCATAACGTCGATATGCTCGGTGGCAAATTCCTTGCAGATCTGGCGCAGCTCCAGCTTGGAAACGCCGGATTTCTTGTCACCCAGAGAACTGAGAGCCTTCAGCTCGATGGGCAGACCGTGGGTGTCGTAGCCGGGTACATACGGGGCCTGGAAGCCGGACATATTCTTGTAGCGGATGATGATGTCCTTGATGATCTTGTTCAGCGCCGTACCCATATGGATGTTGCCGTTGGCATACGGAGGACCGTCGTGCAGAATGTACTGGGGCTTGCCCTCGTTGTTCTTGATCATCTGCTCGTAGACGTGGTTGTTCTGCCAGTCCTCCAGCATTTTGGGTTCCTTCTTGGGCAGACCGGCGCGCATTTCAAACGGGGTCTGCATCTTATGGATGGTGTCGTTATAGTTCTGCGGCAAAGTTTCCAACTCTCCTCTATTGTAAGTTTCGGGGCGGCAAGCCCTGTATTTATATGCTTATCTTGCAGCCGATGGGGTCATCAGCTGTCAAAATCAATGCCTTCAAAGTTATCAAACGCCGGGGAATTCAGCTCGCCCTGCGGCTGGGCAGCGGCTGCCGTGCTGCGGGTGGTCTTGCGGGGGGCGCGGCGCGGCGCAGACTTGCGGGGCTTGCGCGCCGGGGCTGCGGGCTGAGAATCGTCGTCCGCATACAGCCCGGACACCGCCTGAAAACGGTTGTCCTGCGTCACATCCCCGGGAATCTCGGGGTTATTGTCAATGGCGAACTCCACGGTATCGACCTTTTCGCTGTCGGCGGCAGGCTGGGCAGGCTCGACCGGCTCATAGTAAGCCGGGGCAGGCTCGGCGGCGACCGGTTCCGGCACGACCTCCGGCTGCGGCACGGGCTGCGGCTCCGGCTCCACCTGTGCAGTGTAGACCGGCTCCGGGGCAGGCTCGGCGGCAGGCGCCGGGGCTACGGGCGGTTCCGTGGGCTGCGGCTCGGCGGCAGGTGCCGGGGCAGGCTCGGCAGCGGCGGGGGTGTAATCGGGCAGCTTGCTGATGAGGTTGATATGCTTGCGGTACATATCCATCAAGCCGCGCTTGAAGCTGTCCGCCTCGCTTTTTAAGGTGACGACTTCCTGACGCGCCAGCTCGACATCGTCCTTGGCGCGCTGCTCGCGATCCTCCGCCTTGATGTTCGCCTCGCGCAGGATCTCTGCCGCCTTCTGCTTTGCCTCGCGGATCACGTTTTCGCCCAAGCGCTGGGCGTTGATCATCGTGGTGCGCAGGGTATCCTCCTCGGCGCGGTACTGGTCAATGCGCTGCGCCAGCACCAGCAGCTTTTTTTGCAGTTCATCGTTTTGTGCCGACAAAGCATCCATACTTTCCGCCACCTGCTTCAGATAGTCATCCACATCCTCGCAGCGGTAACCGCGCATACATTTGTCAAACATAACGCGGCGGACATCCTCAGAAGTAATCATAATTTCCTCCTGTTTACGGGCGCAGCCCGAAATTTACCCGCTCCGGCGCGGGCGCATCAGTATTGGAAATAGCAAATAAACTGGCGATCCTTGCGGCTTTTTCCGCCGATGGACTGCAGGCAAAAGCGCCCTACTCCGCGCACGGTAAAAATATCGCGGGCGTAGGCAGTTTCGTGGGCGGCACGCAGCGGCAGATGGTTGATCTCGACCCGCCCCGCGGCGATGTACTCGGCGGCTTTGGTGCGCGAGGTATGCATCATCGCCGCCAGCACGGCATCCGCCCGCAGGGACGGTACCGTAGCCTCGTGCAGTTCCCGCTCAATGCCGGCGCTCAAATCGGGCGGCAGGGCATCGCACAGCTCGGTTTTCACCGTGGCGCGCCCTGCGCCGGTCAGCTCGGCGGCAATAAACTCCGCCTTATCCTGCAGCACAAGGGCATAAAACACGCCCGGAGCATCCGGCTGCTGCAAGAGGTCACCCAGACAGGCACGGTCCAGCCCCAAGCCCAGTATGGCACCGAGGTAATCCCGGTGCGTGGGGGCGGCATCGCCGAAGGCGGTGAATTTCAGCACCGCCAGCGGCTCCTCCTGCCAGGAATCCGGCGGCTCTATGCACAAAACCTTGCGTTCAGCATCGGGATAGCCGCCCCAGAACCGGGTGCAGGTGCATCCTGCGCGGCTGCAGGCGGCGCTTGCCAGAACCTGCTCACGGTCCGAAAGAAAGCCCGTATACCGGGGAATTTCCCGTTCCTGCGCGATGCGGCAAAGCTCCTCCACGCGGCGCATCAGGCGGCGTTCGTCGTCGTTTTGCGGCGGGATGAACCCGCGCACCGCCGTTTGCGGATCAGAAGAATACGCCATTGTTCTCCAGCTCGTCGATCAGATCCCCCATCAAATCAACGTTATAGGGGGTAATGATAAAGGTGCTGGTCGCCACACGCTTGATCTGCCCGTTGTTGGCATACGCCACACCGGACAAAAAGTCGATCAGACGGCGGGACACCTCTTTGCTGGTGGATTCCAGATTCAGCACGACTGTGTGCTTTGCGTTGAGCTGATCGGCAATGGTAGAAGCATCCTCAAAGCGTTCCGGCTTGACCAGTACGACCTGCAGCTGCGTGGTGGCGTTGATGTTGACCACCTTGTTGCTGTGCTGCTTTGCCTCCCGCTGGTCATATTCCGCTGCGGCAGCGCCCTGTCCGCCGGGGAAGATTTCGTCCTCGGTATCATCTACATAGGAATCGGCTTCCGAGTCAATGCCAAGCTTACTTCTCAAATTGTCGAACATAGACATAGTGGGTTTCTCCTTTGGGGCTGCGCGGCACGGTATTTCGGCTGCCGCGCAGGATTACAGCAATATACACTAAATATTATCTGCTTTTTTTGCAAGAATGTCAATAGAAGCACGGCAAAAAGCTCACAAAATACGTTCTTTTTGCCGTGGGATTTTTCGCAGGCTGCAAGATGATTCTTTAAATCAGCTTGCCGTCCTGCAGGTTTTTGCCCTGCACAATGATCTCATCGTACAGGCGCACCTCATTGTCGGTGCCAAGCTTGCCGTCCGCCGGGATCAAAATGTAATTTTCGTCCTCGTACAGGATGGTGATTTTTAAGAACCTTTGCAGGTTGCCGTATTTTACATAGACACCGCGGTTGCCCTCCACGATATGCAGCGCCGCCTTGTCCAGCCGGATGCCCTCATAGGTTTTTAAGTCGATGCGGGCGGTTTCTATGCCAAGGCTCAGGATATCGGCGTTCACGGTCTGGCACTCCAGCACCAGCTTGGCAAGCCCGGTTTCCTTATCCAGCGTCAGCTCCTTTACGGTGGCGCTCAGCGGGGTGTTCTGCTTGCCCGGTATGCTGATGCCCACTGTGCCAACATTCTGAAACCGCGCGGCGGTTTCGGCATCGCAGACGGTGTAAAACAGCCAGCCGAAACCGGTGGCGATCTGCCCCGCGCAGTCGGTGGTGTCGGCGGAGGGCAGCCCGTTTGTCAGAATTTGCTGCAGGGCGGCGGCATCGGCATCCGCCAGCGCCGCGCCGTCCACTGCGACGGTGGGCATAGCGTCCGTGCCGGTAAAGTAGCCGTTGGTGGTGGCTTTGACGGTTCGCAGCGTGTCAAGCTTTGCCTTGACCTCGTCATATTCCTGCTGCAGCGCCGCAATGGTGCTGTCAAAGCCGGTGACCTGCCCCGTGCTGACCTGCAAGCGGTTCTGCGCCTGCAAAAATTCATCCTCGGCATCGGTGATGCCGCTGTACTGGGCAGTGTCCAGCTTATCCAGCAAGTTGTACAACGCCTGCCGCGTCTGGTTGGTCAGAACCGACAAATCGCTGCCGGTGGAATTCTGGGACTTGGTCAGCAGGTTGATGGTGCGGTGCAGCCTGTCCAGCCGCTCGCGCAAAAGACCTTGGGCGCTTTCGGTGTAGCATTCTGCCACAACGGTGCCGTTTGTCACGCGCTCCCCGTCCGACACAAGATACCCCAGGTCCCCGCTGCCCTGCACCTTTACGGCGTCAAAATAGACGACCCCCTGCAGGGAAACGCTGTCCGACATCGTGTAGCGGATGGCGGTTTCGGTTTTGTAGGACTGGTTGAAAATCACATAAAACTGCACGGCAAGGTACAGCGTAACGATGGCGAGCAGCGCCATACCCGCAATTTGCAGCATTTTGCGGGCGGTATTCTTATTTTGGGGCATAGCGCGCTCCCCCTTTCCCGGTTAATTTTGCAGAAATTGCCGCACCAGCTCGGCGGCACGCGGTGCGGGCGGTTCCTCGTCCACATACAGCCATACGCCGTCCGCCTGGTGCCGGAACCACGTCAATTGGCGTTTTGCATAGTTGCGGGTCGCCTGTTTCAGGCGGTTTGTACAATCATTCAAGGGCATCTCCCCTGCAAAATACGGGAAGAACTCCTTATAGCCGATCGCCTGTGCCGCCGTGCGGTAGGTTTCGCGGTTATCGTAAACCAGCTTTGCCTCCTCCAACACGCCGTTTTGCAGCATACTGTCCACGCGGCGGTCGATGCGGCGGTACAGCTCTGCCCGGTCGCGGCAGGTCAGGCAGATGCACAGCGAACGGTACGGCGGCTCCGCCGCCAATGCCGCGCGCTGCTGCTCGCTCATACGGCGCCCGGTGGCTTCAAACAGCTCCAGTGCGCGGATGACGCGGGGCAGGTTGTTGGGGTGCAGTTTTTCGGCGTAAGCCGGGTCGATCTGCTGCAAACGCGCATACAGGGCGGCACTTCCCTGCTCGTCCGCTTCGGCTTGCAGCCGTGCGCGGATGGCGGGGTCGGTTTTTTCGGGCGCAAAGGCGGTACCCTTCATCAGGCTGGTGATGTACAGCCCGGTGCCGCCGGTGACGATGGGCAGCTTGCCCGCGCTGTTCAGCTGCTCGATCAGCGGCGCCGCGGCGGCGGTAAAATCCGCCACGCTGTAGGGTGCTTCGGGCGGCAGAAAGTCCATCAGATGGTGGGGTATGCCCTGCCGTTCCCCGGCGGTAGGCTTGGCGGTGCCGACGTCCAGCCCGCGGTAGATCTGCATGGAGTCGGCGTTGATGACTTCGCCGCCGAATTCCTTTGCCAAGGCAACCGACAGAGCCGTCTTGCCCGTGGCGGTCGGTCCGCCGATGGCTACCATACGGGGCAAATTACACAAGTCTGCCAAACTGTTTTTCCAGCTCCTTCCGGGTCAGCTTCAGCACGCAGGGGCGTCCGTGGGGGCAGAACGGCGGCACCGTTCCGTCCATAATTTTCTGCGCCAGCGCCAGCATTTCGGCGCTGCCGGTGCGGTCGCCCGCCTTGATGGCAGCGCGGCAGGCGATCGAATGCAGCACCCACTCGGTCTTTTCGCGCAGGGCATCGCGTCCGCCCTCCGCCAGATGCGCCGCCAACTCGACCAGCATATCCTCGACATCATCGACCGCCACGTCCGCGGGTACGGCGCGCACCACCACGGTGGCACCGCCGAAATCCTCGACCTCAATGCCGGCATCCGCCAAAAGTTCGGTGTTTTGCAGCACCGCCAGCTTTTCGGCAGCCGTCAGGTTGACCTGCACGGGTACCAGCAGCATCTGCGCCGCCACATCGCCGTAATCCTTGGCGAGCTTTTCAAACAGGATGCGCTCGTGGGCGGCGTGCTTGTCGATCAAACACAGCTCGCCGCCGCGCTCGGTGATGATGTAGGTCTTAAAGACCTCGCCCACAAGGCGCAGCTCCTCGCTTGCCGGGGGCGGGGTCAGCGTTGTCTGCTCCGCCTGCGGCAGGGCGCTCAGCGCGGTCTGTTCGGGTTCCGGCTGCGGCTGCGGCATAATTTCCGCCGGGGCGCACGGCTGCGGGGCGGACGGTTTTTCCGGTTCAGAAATATCGGGCAGGATATCCAGCACCGACTCCTCCCCCGTCATCGACGCCAGCGGCGCCAAGGGCGTGACGGTGTGGGGCGTCACATGATAGACCGGCTTTTCGCTTTCCACGGTCAGGGTCGCGGCAGTGTCCGGCAGCTTACGCGCCGGGATATCCTTGACCAGCCCCGCCATGGCGCGGTACTCGGCGGCAGATACCGTCTTGAAGCCGCCCGCGCCCGGCACGGGGCGCGCCGCCGGGGGCGGTGCGCCAAGGGTCGTTGTCGCCGTTGTCGGCGCGGTCGGCTGGGTCTTGACTTCCTCGGGGGCGGTATGCCCCATCTCAAAACGGCACTCTCCGCTGCCCGGCGTTGCCAGCGCGCCGCGCACGGCACGATATACCGCATCAAAGACATCGCTCTCTCTTGCAAAGCGAATCTCCGTCTTGGCGGGGTGTACGTTGACATCCACCAAATCGGCGGGCATCGTCAGCATCAGCACGCCGCCGGGGAATTTGCCCTGCATAACAGTACCCTTGTAGGCGTTTTCGAGCGCTGCCATCATCGTGCGGTTTTTGACATAGCGTCCGTTCACAAAAAAGTGCTGTGCGCCGCGGCTGGCACGGCAGGCGCGCGGCGGCGTGACAAGCCCCGTCACACGGTACAATTCGTCCCCGCCGTCCACGTCCAGCAGATCGCGGGCAAATTCCCGCCCCAGCACCGCGTACACGGTGCTGCGCAGGCTGCCGTCGCCGGGGGTGATAAACTGCTGCTTGCCGTCCTTGATAAAGCGGAAGCTGATTTCCGGGTGGGAGAGTGCCGCGTGCAGCACGGTTTCGGAAACAAAGGTACCCTCGCTGGCATCCTTTTTGAGGAACTTCATCCGCGCCGGGGTGTTGTAAAACAGGTCGCTGACCGTAATGGTCGTACCTACGCCGCGCGCACCCGGCTCGATCCCCTGTTCTTCCCCGCCGGCAATGCGGTAGACACAGGCAAACTCGTCGTTTTCGGTGCGGGTCACGACCTCCACACGCGCCACGCTTGCAATGGATGCCAATGCCTCCCCGCGAAAGCCCAGCGTGTGGATATGCCCCAGATCGTCTGCCGTGGCAATTTTGCTGGTTGCATGGCGGATAAACGCCTTGTCAATGTACTGCGGTTCGATGCCGCTGCCGTTATCCACGATCTGCAGCTGCCGTATGCCGCCGCGCTCGATGGAAAGGCTGATCTGCGTTGCCCCGGCATCGATGGAATTTTCCAGCAATTCCTTTGCCACCGAAGCCGGGCGTTCTACGACCTCGCCCGCAGCGATCAGTTCTGCCGTATGCTTGTCCAGCACACGAATTTCCGCCATGAGATTCACCTGCCTTTAGTCTTTGTCCAATGCGGTTTTTAGTTCATACAGGAAGTTCAGCGCTTCCAGCGGGGTCAGCGTTTCAATGTCCACGCTGTGGAGCTTGTCCACGACCTCGCTGGGTACGCTGGGGTTGTTGTAGGCTTCCACCGTTTCAAAATCCAGCTGCATCACGTTGTCGCGCCCGGGGGCAGCGGCTTCGAGCTGGCGCAGCACGGTGTGCGCACGGCGGGTCACGCTGCCGGGCAAGCCGGCCAGCTTAGCGACCTCAATGCCGTAGCTGTCGTCGGCGGGACCCGCCACAATGCGGCGCAAAAAGGTGATGTCCTCGCCGCGCTTTTTGACGGCGATGTTGTAATTTTTGACACCGTGCAGGTCTTTGTCCATACTTGTCAGCTCGTGGTAGTGGGTGGCAAACAGAGTCTTGCAGCCGATGTTCTCACAGATATACTCTACCACGGCGCGGGCGATACTCATGCCGTCAAAGGTCGAAGTGCCGCGCCCGATCTCGTCCAAAATGACAAGGCTGCTCTTGCCCGCGCTGCGCAGAATTTCTGCCACCTCGGTCATCTCGACCATAAAGGTGGACTGCCCCGCCGCCAAATCGTCCGAGGCACCCACGCGGGTAAAGATGGCATCCACCACGCCGATGTGGGCGCTGGCGGCCGGCACAAAGCTGCCGATCTGCGCCATCAGGGCAATCAGGGCGTTTTGCCGCATATAGGTCGATTTGCCCGCCATATTGGGACCGGTGATGAGCAGCATACGGTTTTCGTCCTCGTCCAGCAAGGTGTCGTTGGGTACGAAAAGCCCGTTTTTGAGCATCTTTTCAATGACCGGGTGGCGTCCCTCTTTGATTTCAAAGACGTCGCCGGTATCCACGGTGGGCAGCACATAGTTGTTTTGCAGCGCCGCCTCGGCAAAGCCTGCCAGCACGTCCAGCTGGGCAACCGCCGATGCCGTGCGCTGGATGCGCACGATCTGCGCGGAAATCTGGTTGAGCAAATCGGCAAACAGCTGATGCTCCAGCGCCAGCAGCCGTTCGTTGGCGCCGAGGATTTTATTCTCCAGCTCCTTCAGCTCGGGGGTAATGTAGCGCTCGCCGGTGGTCAGCGTCTGCTTGCGGGTAAAGCTGTCGGGAACGGAATCCGCATAGGAACGGCTGACCTCAATATAATAGCCGAACACCTTGTTAAAGCCGATTTTCAGCTTCGGGATGCCGGTTTCCTCGCGGTAGCGCGCTTCCAGGTTGGAAAGATACCCCTTGCCGCCGTGCATGATGTCCCGCAGCTCGTCCACCTCGGCATTGTAGCCCGCGCGGATCGCGCCGCCGTCCTTGAGGCTTGCGGGCGGGTCGTCCACGATGGCGGTGGTGATGCTTTGCAGGATATCCTCCAGCGGGTCGATCTGCTCTGCTAAGGCGGTCAGCAGCGGTGCGCCGCAGTCTGCCGCCTGTGCCTTGACCTGCGGCAGCATCGCGCAGGTGTCGCCCAGTGCCTTGACCTCGCGCGGGGTGGCGGAGCCGTACAAAATACGGGTGGTCAGACGCTCGATGTCAAAGACATGGTTCAGCGCTTCCTTCAGCTCGGCGCGTGCCATGGTGGAGGTGTACAGTGCCTGCACCGCGCCAAGGCGGCGGTTGATGGCTTCCGCGTCCACCAGCGGCTGCTCGATCCAAGTGCGCAGCAGCCGCTTGCCCATGGAGGTTTCGGTCTTGTCCAGCACCCACAGCAGCGTTCCCTTTTTCTCGCGCCCGCGCATGGTTTCGGTCAATTCCAAGTTGGCGCGGGTCACCGGCGACAGCCGCATATACTGCGCATCAGCGTAGTTTTGCACCGTGCGGATGCGCTCCACACCGTGCTTCTGCGTTTCGTGCAGGTAGTTGATCATCGCCGCCACGGCATACGGCACCAAGGCGTCGGCTTCATAGTGCAGCGTTTCGCGCCAGTTTTCGCCGAACTGATCCGCCATCGTTGCCTGCATGACGCTGTCCTTATAGCAGGCATCCTCGCGCAGCTCCACAAGGGCGTTTGTGTGCTGCTTGACGTAGGCGGTCACGTCCTTGAAATCCAGCATCGGGGTGCAGATCAGAATCTCGCTGGGCATATAGCGGCACAGCTCGGTGATGATGGCAGCGCCGATTTTTTCGGCATTCAGCTCGGTGGCGTAGGCTTCGCCCGTGGAGATATCGGCAAAGCAGATGCCCGCGCGCCAGCGCCCGCGGGTGCGCTTGCAGTACACGCTGCACAGGTAGTTGTTCTTGTCCTCGGACAGCATACTGCTTTCAATGACGGTGCCGGGGGTCACCACGCGGATGATATCCCGCTTGACCAGCCCCTTTGCCTGCGCCGGATCCTCCATCTGCTCGCAGATGGCGACCTTGTAGCCCTTGGCGATCAGCCGCGCCACATAGGTTTCGTAGGAGTGAAAGGGTACGCCGCACATGGGGGCGCGCTCCTCCTTGCCGCAGCTTTTGCCCGTAAGGGTCAGTTCCAACTCGCGGGAGGCTGTCAGGGCATCGTCATAGAACATCTCATAGAAATCCCCGACACGGTAGAAAAGAATTTCGTTGGGATGCTGTTTTTTAATTTCAAAATACTGCTGCATCATGGGCGATACGGTTTGCTCGGCCATGTTTCACACTCCTGTAACCTGTAAATGTTGAATCGTTGTTTTATCGTTGTTTTTTAGTGGCAGCCGCCGCAGGTGGAGCAGCTGCCCGTGCAGGCGCCGTCCGGTGCCTTGACGGTCATCGGGTCGCCGCCGTTCATCGCGGTGTTGATGATGGCGTCAATGTGGCTGACCATCGCCTCGCACTCTTTCTTGGCGGTGTTGTAGCGCACCATGCCCTCACTTGCCATGATCTGGCTGTACAGTGCGTTCACGCGCTGGTTCAGCTCTGCCACGCGGGCGGCGTTGGTTTCGGTCTTGGCGCTCTCGTTGTTCAGGTCCAGACGGGCCAGGTTAAACTCGCCAATCAGGTTCTGCAGCTCGGCGTCGTTGTCGTTTTCGCGGCGGGCGGCGTCCAGTTCAAGATAACGGGGGTCGGTCTGCAAAGCGGCAGCGGCTTTTTTGAAAAGATCAATGCAATCCATAGATAAATCTCCTTATACAAAGTTAAAAGTTCAAACCAGTTCGCCGGTCAGAAGGGCGGCGCGGGAGCCGGTCAGGTGTACCTGCGCCCACTGACCAATCAGCGTTTCGGGGGCGGTGAATTCCACCACAAGGTTATTGTCCAGCCGTCCGTTGACGGTGCCGGGGGTGCGCCCCGCCGCCTCGACCAGAACGCGCACCGTCTGCCCCTTCATGGCGGCGGTGGCGGCAAAGGCGAACTCGTCCTGCGTGCGCAGCAAACGCTCCATGCGGGCAGCCTTTTCGGCGTGGGTGGTGGGGTCGGGCATTTTGGCGGCGGGGGTGCCGGTGCGTTTGGAGTAGATAAAGGTGAACAGCTGCATATAGCCGACCTCCTTGACCAGCTCCAGCGTTGCCTCAAAATCCTGCTCGGTTTCGCCGGGGAAGCCCACAATAATGTCGCTGGAGAAGGTCACGCCGGGGATCTTTTCCCGCGCGTAGCTGACCAGTTCCTTATACTGCCCGACGTTGTAATGGCGGTTCATCTGCTGCAGCAGTCGGTCGCTGCCGGACTGCACCGGCAGGTGGATATGCTTGCACAGGTGCGGCTGTGCGGCGATGGTGTCGATCAGCTTATGGCTGGCATCCTTGGGGTGGCTGGTCATAAAGCGGATCTGGTAATCGCCGGGTACCGCGCAGAGCAGATTGAGCAGGTCGGAAAAATCGACCTTTTCGTCCAGCCCCTTGCCGTAGCTGTTGACGTTCTGCCCCAGCAGGGTGATTTCCTTATAGCCCTGCGCCACCAGCTGCTTAAACTCCGCCAGAATGGCGGCGGGTTCGCGGCTGCGCTCCCGCCCGCGTACATAGGGTACGATGCAGTAGGTGCAGAAGTTATCGCAGCCGTACATAATAGGCAGCCACGCGCGGAAGCCCGAATCGCGGCGGATGGGCATTTCCTCGACCACGGCGTTGCGCTCCGCCGGGGTTTCCAGATAGCGCTTGCCGCGGCGCACGCGCTCCGCCAGCATAGCGGGCAGACGGTCGATGCCGTCCACGCCGAACACCAAGTCAACATAAGGGTAGCTCTGGCGCAGCTTTTCGACAATATGGGGCTGCTGCGCCATACAACCGCAGATGCCGATCATCAGGCGGGGGTTTTGCTCCTTGAGCTTTTTCAGCGCGCCCACGTTGCCGAAAACGCGCTGCTCGGCGTGTTCGCGCACAGCGCAGGTGTTGAACAAAATCAGGTCGGCGTGTTCAACAGAATCGCACAGACCGTAGCCGATATCCTGCAAAACGCCGCGGATCTTTTCACCGTCGTTGACGTTCTGCTGGCAGCCGTAGCTGCGCACATACGCCAGCGGCGGCGTTTCGTAGTAGGCAGCCAGCGCCTTGGCGGCGTCCTCGTTGTGGGTATAAGTTAGCTTTTCCAAGTGAATTCTCCTTAACAGGTAGGCAGATATGGACACACCTATCCAAATATACCATAGTAGTATAGCAAATTTTTGCCGAAAGTACAAGCGTTTGCCCGCAAAAAAACAGACACACCCGGTCGGGTGTGCCTGCCAAGGGTCACGTTTTCTGTTGGTATTCTTGGGCGCGCTCCAAAACGGGCTTGAGATATTGCCCGGTAAAAGAGTGCGGGTTTTCCGCCACTTCCTCCGGCGTGCCGGTGGCAACAATGGTGCCGCCGCCGCTGCCGCCCTCGGGACCCAGGTCAATGATATAGTCCGCGCGCTTGATGACGTCCAGGTTATGCTCAATGACAATGACCGTGTTGCCGGCCTCGACCAGCTTATCCAGCACCTTGACCAGACGGTGTACGTCGGCAACGTGCAGACCGGTGGTCGGCTCGTCCAGAATATAGACAGTCTGCCCGGTGTCGCGGCGCGCCAGCTCGTTTGCCAGCTTGACGCGCTGGGCTTCGCCGCCCGAAAGCGTCGTGGCAGCCTGCCCCAGCTGGATATAGCCAAGCCCCACCTCCTGCAGGGTTTGCAGCTTGCGGGCGATCTTGGGGATGTTGGCAAAAAAGACGCAGGCTTCCTCCACGGTCATATCCAGCACGTCCGAGATGGTCTTGTCCTTGTATTTGACCTCCAGCGTTTCGCGGTTGTAGCGCTTGCCCTTGCAGACATCGCAGGGTACATAGATATCGGGCAAAAAGTGCATTTCTATCTGCAGAATGCCGCCGCCCTCGCACGCCTCGCAGCGCCCGCCCTTGACGTTAAAGCTGAACCGTCCGGGACCGTAGCCGCGCATTTTGGCGTCCTGCGTGTTGGCAAACAGGGTGCGGATATCCCCGAACACGCCCGTGTAGGTGGCGGGGTTGGAGCGCGGCGTGCGCCCGATGGGCGACTGGTCAATGCCAATGACCTTGTCCACCCATTCCATGCCCTCGACCTCCTCGCACTGACCGGGGCGGCTGCGGGCGCCGTTCAGGGCGGCTGCCAGCGTTTTGTACAAAATTTCATTGACCAGCGTGGATTTTCCCGAGCCGGACACGCCGGTAACGCAGATCATCCTGCCCAGCGGGAAGTCCACCGTAATGTTTTGCAGGTTGTTTTCCCGCGCCTTGACAACGCGCAGTGCCTTGCCGTTGCCTTCCCGCCGGACAGAGGGTACCTCGACAAATTTGCGTCCCGACAGGTACGCGCCCGTGATGCTGCGCTTTGCCTTGCAGATATCGGCAACGCTGCCCGCCGCCACGATCTCACCGCCGTGTACGCCCGCGCCGGGACCGACATCGACAATATAGTCTGCCTGACGCATGGTGTCCTCGTCATGCTCGACAACGATCAGCGTGTTGCCGAGGTCGCGCAGGCGCTTCATGGTGGCGATCAGCTTGTCGTTGTCGCGCTGGTGCAGACCGATGCTCGGCTCGTCCAGCACATACAAAACGCCTGTCAGCGCGCTGCCGATCTGTGTCGCCAGCCGGATACGCTGGCTTTCGCCGCCGGACAGCGATGCCGCCCCGCGGGAAAGCGTCAGGTAGCCAAGACCCACGCTCTGCAAAAAGCCCAGACGCTCCTTGACTTCCTTAAAAATGGGCGCACCGATGCGCTCGTCCTTGGCGCTGACCTTGGCGGTCTGGATAAACGCAAGCTCGTCATTGACGCTCTTGTCGCAGAAATCGGCAATGTTGATGCCGCCCACCGTCACCGCCAAGCTGGTGGGCTTTAAGCGGCGTCCGTGGCAGGCGGGGCATTCCTCGCTGGACATCACCAGCGCGATCTCCTCCTTGACCCACTCGCTGCTTGTTTCGCGGAAGCGGCGTTCGAGGTTGGGGATAATGCCCTCAAACTGGTTGTAGTAGGTGCCGGAGCCGAACATACTCTCGCGCTGCATCTCGATGCGTTCCTCGCCCGTGCCGTACAGCAAGGCGTGCAGCGCCTCCTTGCTGAACTCCTTGACAGGGGTGTCCAGCGTAAAGCCGTAGCGCTTACCCAGCGCCTTGTAGGTCATTTCAGAGATGGAGCCTTCGGCATAGTACCAGCCGCTGGCTTTGATGGCGCTTTCGCGGATAGATTTGCGCTTGTCTGGGATGACGCGCGCCGGGTCAACCTTCATAAAGGTGCCAAGACCCGTGCATTTTTCGCACGCGCCGAAGGGGTTGTTAAAGCTGAACATCCGGGGGGTCAGCTCCTCGACCGAGATGCCGTGTTCCGGGCAGGCGTAGCTTTGGCTGAACATCATCGACTCGCCGCCGATGACATCAATGACCACCAGACCGTTGGTCTGCGCCAGCGCTGTTTCGATGGAGTCTGCCAGACGTCCGCGCACGGTATCGCTGATGACCAGACGATCCACAACGATCTCGACCGTGTGCTTGATATTTTTATCCAGCTCGATGGTTTCGCTCAGGTCGTACATATTGCCGTCCACCCGCACACGGGCAAAGCCCGCCCGCCGGGCGGCGTCCAGCTCCTTGGCTTGGGTACCCTTGCGCGCGCGCACAACGGGTGCCAGCACCTGAAAGCGGGTGCGCTCCGGCAGCTTGAGGACCTCGTCCACCATTTCATCGACGGACTGCTGGTTGATCTCCCGCCCGCAGACCGGGCAGTGCGGCACGCCGATGCGGGCGTACATCAAGCGCAGGTAGTCGTAAATTTCGGTGACGGTACCCACGGTGGAACGCGGGTTATGGCTGGTGGTTTTCTGGTCGATGGAGATAGCCGGGGAAAGCCCGGTGATCTCATCGACATCGGGCTTTTCCATCTGCCCCAAAAACTGGCGGGCATAGCTGGAAAGGCTTTCCATATAGCGGCGCTGCCCGTCGGCATAGATGGTGTCAAACGCAAGGCTCGACTTGCCCGAGCCGGACAAGCCAGTCATAACGATCAGCTTGTCGCGCGGCAGGGTCAGATCGACGTTTTTCAGGTTATGCTCCCGTGCGCCCTTGATGACAATGCGGTTGTTGGCATCAATTTTGATTTTGGAGCTGCGGGGGGCTTTGGTTTGTTTTGCTTCGCTCAATTTTTGTATTTCCTCCTGCCCTTGCGGGTCTTGGCGGCGGCGCGGCGCTCGCTGTTGTCGGCTTGGGTGGGGTCCTCGCCCCGTTCCAAACGGGCAATTTCGTCGCGCAGCTGGGCTGCCAGCTCAAACTGCAAAAGCCTTGCGGCTTCCTTCATTTCCTTGGTCAGCCGCTCGATGGTCTGCTGGCGCTCGGCACGGCTCATACGGTGCTGGCGCAGGCGCTTGTTTTCGTCGCTCATGCTGATTTCCAGCCCGCCGCCGATGGCCTTTACGATGGTTTTGGGGGTGATGCCGTGCGCCTCGTTGTAGGCGTTCTGGATCTCGCGGCGGCGCTCGGTTTCCATAATGGCGCGCTCCATACTGGGGGTCACCTCGTCGGCGTACATCAGCACCACGCCGTTGGCATTGCGCGCGGCACGCCCGATGGTCTGGATGAGGCTGGTTTCACTGCGCAGGAAGCCTTCTTTGTCGGCGTCCAGAATGGCGATCAGCGATACCTCCGGCAGATCCAGCCCCTCGCGCAGCAGGTTGATGCCCACAATAACGTCGATAGCGCCCACGCGCAGATCCTTGATGATCTCCATACGCTCAAAGGTATCGACCTCGTGGTGCATATACTTGGTTTTTACGCCGTGTTCCTCTAAATAATCGGTCAGATCCTCCGCCATTTTGACGGTCAATGTGGTGACAAGGGCGCGTTCGCCGCGCTCGATGCGCTGACGAATTTCGCCCAGAAGATCCTCGATCTGCCCCTCGACCGGGCGCACCGAAATCAGCGGGTCCAGCAAGCCTGTGGGGCGGATGACCTGCTCCGCCACGCGGGAGGAATGCTGGCGCTCGTACTCGCCGGGGGTGGCGGAAACAAAGATTTTTTGGTGGACCTTCGATTCAAATTCCTCAAACCGCAGCGGGCGGTTGTCAAAGGCGGAGGGCAGGCGGAAGCCGTACTCCACCAGCGTTTTTTTGCGGCTGTAGTCGCCGCCGTACATCCCGCGGATCTGCGGCAGCATAACGTGGCTTTCGTCCACCATCAGCAGGAAATCGTCCGGGAAATAATCCAGCAGCGTGGTGGGGGTCGAGCCGGGCGCACGCCCCGACAGCACGGCGGAGTAGTTCTCGATGCCCTTGCACATTCCCACTTCCTGCAGCATTTCCATATCGTAGTTGGTGCGCTGCTGGATGCGCTGTGCCTCCAGCAGCTTGCCCTCGCGGGTAAACAGTGCGACCTGCTGCTGCATCTCGGCGTCGATCTTGGCAAGACCTTCTTTCATCTTTTCGGGTCCCACAATATAGTGGCTGGCAGGAAAAATCGCCACATGGCGAACCACGTTTTTGTGTTCCCCGGTCAAGGGGTCAAACTCCAGGATGCGGTCGATCTCGTCCCCGAAAAACTCCACCCGGATGGCAAACTCATCGTTGTAGGCAAGGTGGATGTCCACCGTGTCCCCTTTTACGCGGAACTTGTTGCGGATAAAGTTCATATCGTTGCGCTCGTACTGCAATTTGACCAGCTTTGCGCACAGCTCGTCGCGCTCCATCTGCATACCGGGGCGCAGGCTGATGACCATACTGCGGTAGTCAATGGGGTCGCCCAGCGAGTAAATGCAGGACACGCTTGCCACAATAATGACGTTGCGCCGCTCCGAAAGTGCCGCCGTTGCCGAATGGCGCAGACGGTCGATCTCGTCATTGATGGCGCTGTCCTTTTCTATATAGGTATCGGTGGACGGGATGTAGGCTTCGGGCTGGTAGTAGTCGTAGTAGCTTACAAAATATTCCACCGCGTCCTCGGGGAAAAAGCTGCGCATCTCGGTGCAGATCTGGCTTGCCAGCGTTTTGTTCGGCTCCAAGATCAGGGTCGGGCGGTTGCACCGGGCAATGATATTTGCCATCGTAAACGTCTTGCCGGAGCCGGTAACGCCCAGCAGCGTCTGCGCCTCGTCCCCTGCGTTGATGCCCTGCACCAGCGCCTCGATGGCCTGGGGCTGGTCACCGGTGGGCTGAAACGGTGCCTTCAAATGGAACACTTCGTCCATAAACGTTCCTTTCCTTCGCCGTGTTTTACAACATTTGGTTGTTATTTGATTATACCACAACCGTTTTTAATAGTAAAGTCCCCTGCCGACATTTTGTGCATCCGCCCGCAAAAAATACACCCGGCGCTGTGCGCCGGGTGCGCCGGGGTTTCCGGTATCGCGTTTTATCCGCGGCTGGCGGCGCTTAGCAGAATGCCGCCGCCCTCGTCCTCGGGCATACAGCCGCGCTGCGCCATCGAGCAGGCATCCTCCCCCGCCACAATGATGTGATCCAGCACCGGCACGCCCAGCTGGCTCAGCGTGCGCATCACGGCGAGTGTCGTCATAATGTCCTTTTGGCTGGGCAGCGGCAGACCCGTGGGGTGGTTATGCGCCAAGATCGCGCAGGTGCCGTTGGTGCGCGCCACATCGCGCAGCAGCTTGCGCATATCGATGGTCACACGGTTGGGTACGCCCTCCGCCATAAACAGATCCTTCAGCGGCTTGCACTGGTCGTCCAGCACAATGATGTAAAAGCGCTCGTTCTGCAAGCCAAAAAACAGCGGTTTGACGTACTCGATCGCGTTTTCGGTGCGTTCCAGACTGATTTGCGGTCTGCGCTTGCGCTGGGCATAGTACCGCCCGAACGCCGCCACCGAAACGATCAGCCGTGCGCTTTTGGGACCAACGCCCTTGACCTTTTGCAGCTCCTCCTCGCTAGCTTCCATCACGGCGCAGAAGCTGCCGAAATGCTTGATCAGCCGATGTGCCAGCTCGTTGGTGTCCTGCCGGGGTATGGACAAAAACAGCAGGTATTCCAGCGCCTCATGCTCCGCCAGACTGTCCAGCCCGTCGCGCTGCACCCGCTCATACATACGGGCGCGGTGTTCCTCATGCAGCTGTTCCGACATAGTTTTGCACCATTCCCCTCTTTACGCAGCTTTAATTTTATTATATACTTTATTTATTGTTTTGCAAGGGGGAGAAAATCCATGAAAAGCTTTACCGCCGGTACCAACGAGGAGGGCGTTCGCCTGAGCCGCTTTGTTGAAAGCGTCACCAAAGATATGCCCCGCAGTATGATGTACAAGGCGTTCCGCAACAAGCGCATCAAGGTCAACGGCAAGCGCGCCGAGCCGGACACGCGCCTGCATCAAAACGATTTGATCGAGCTGTATATCAACGACGAGTTTTTCCCGGCGGGCGCCGCCGCTCCCGCCAAAAAGCCGCCCCGCCGCCAGCCGCCGGTGACGGTCATTTATGAGGACGGGAACATCGCCGTCCTGTACAAGCCCGCCCACCTTTTGTGCCACAGTGACCGCACGGGCGACGCCAACCTTGTGGACGCCTTTGCCGCTTATCTGCAGGCCAAGGGCGAATATGACCCCCACGCCGAGCAGCGCTTTGCCCCGGCGATCTGCAACCGGCTGGACCGCGGCACCGAGGGGCTTGTCATTGCCGCCAAATCCTACGCCGCGCTGCGGGATATGAACGCCATTATCCGTGACAATCAGATGAAAAAAGAATACCTGACCATCACGGTAGGTACCCCGCCCGCCGGGCGGCATATCGCCTGGCTGCAGCACAGCGAGAAAAACAACAAGGTGCGCATCCACGCCCGCGAAGCCGAAGGGTACAAGCAGATCATCACCGAGGTCACGCCCATCCGCCAGAACGGTCCCTTTACGCTGTGCCGCATCGGGCTGATCACCGGGCGCACCCACCAGATCCGCGCCCACCTTGCCTATCTGGGGCATCCGGTTCTGGGGGACATCAAGTACGGCAACCGCAAGATGAACGAGCGCACCGGGCTGAAAACGCAGGCGCTGTGCGCCCAGCGCCTGACCTTTGACCGCATCCCGCAGGAGAACATCCTGCACGAGCTTTCCGGGCGGGTCATCAAGCTGGAGGACCCCGCCATCGTCAGGCAGTTTGACGCCCTGAGCCGAAACGCCGACAGCGAATAAAAACAAAAGCCTGTGTACGTTTTACGGTACACGGGCTTTTTGTATGTCCTTTTTTATGCCAGCACAAAGCGGTAGATCAAAGACACCGCAATGATCAGCGCGCAGACCACCGTCGTGATCGGCGGCGCCCAGCGGATGATGCGCTCCGCCATTTCGTCGTCCTCGCTGATTTCGTCCTCATCGGCGTAGCGACCGCGCTTGGCGGCGGGGGCGTCATGGGTATCGTCCTCGTCATCATAGCCGTCCACCTCGTCGGTGTCGTACATCTGGGTGCCGCTCTCGTCGTCATCATCGTCAAACAGGCGACCCTTGGGGGCGTAGCGCTGCACGCGCTCTGCCTCCTCGTCCTCGTCGTCCTCCTCCACGGGGGCAGCGGGGGCGGCGGGCGCAGGCTGGGGGCGGCGGGCAGCGGCAAATGCCTTGGGGTCAAAGGCGGCGGTGGAGCCGCCCTCGTCCTGCTGCACCGGGTCGATCTGCTGGCTGATGGCTGCCTGTGCGGCGGCTGCCATGGCGGCAGGATCCTTGGCGGGGGTCACGTCATTGGCGACCGCCTTCAGCTCCTGCTGCTGGCGCTCGGCAGCCTGACGGGCTTCCTCCAGAATGGCGGTCAGCTCGGATTTGATCAGGGCGCGGTTGCCGCCGCACTCCGAGCAGACCTTGGTGTTTTCTTCATTGGGATGGAACGCGCCGCAGGCACAGAACCAGCCCTGCTCCACGTCCTGCGGCACGCAGGTCAAAAGCGGGTTGCCGGTGCGCTGCTGCAGGTTGTGGGCAATCGAAGCCGGCAGCACGCGGGGGGCGTTCAGACGCACCCGCTTGTAGCCGCGCAGATCGACGCCGCGCCCGTTCAGGAAGGCGCGATCCTGCTCGACCTCCACGCTGGAAACCGGCGTGTCGCTGACATAGACAGCCTCGTCACTGCCGAACACATCGCCCGGCTGGGCGTCCAGCTGCTCGTAGTAGAAATCATCCTCGCACAAAACCTGCCCGGCGGCATCCTTGCATTTAAAGTGTACCACCAGCCCGGTCAAAGGCTCGGTGCCTACGTTTTTAAAGGTCAGGCAAACGGCGACCTCACCGTTGACATCGCCTTTCAGCAGCTCGACCCGCACAAACTGCACGGGGCTGCCCGCCGTGTAGTAATTGGCACGGGACTGCGCCATAAGGGAATAATTCTGTTCCATTTTTCACACCTACTCTTAGTTTTCTTGATCGTGCTGTGGCTCGTCGGTGTTTTCGGCGGGCGCAGTGGGTTCCTGCGGGGCAGGCTCGGCGGGAGCTGCCGGCTCGGTCGTCTTGCTGCCAAGGTCAAAGGGAGGCAGCGTGCCGCCCTGCATCAGGGTGTTGAAGTCCGCACCGCTGATTTTCTCGCGCTCGATCAGAACGCCTGCCACCTTGTGCAGCTCGTCCATATGCTCGGTAAGGATGCGGCGGGCGGTTTCGTACGCTTCATCCACAATATCGCGAATTTCGTTGTCGATTTCGGAGGCAATGGCTTCCGAATAGCCCTTGCCCTGCCCCAAATCGCGCCCCAAGAAGGTTTCGCCGGGGTCGCCGCCGTAGACAACGGGTCCCAGACGCTCCGAGAAGCCGTACCGCGTCACCATGGAGCGGGCGGTGTCGGTAGCGCGCTGCAGGTCGCTGGACGCGCCGGTGGAAATATCCTCCAGCACCAGCTGCTCTGCCACGCGGCCGCCCAGCAGGGTGACGATGTTTTCAAACATTGCGGTCTTGGTGATATAGCTGGGGTCTTTTTCGGGCAGATACATCGTGTAGCCGCCCGCCGCGCCGCGGGAAATAATGCTGATCTCATGCACCGGGTCGTGGTGCTTGCTGAAATAGCCGGTAATGGCGTGACCGGTTTCGTGGTAGGCGGTCAGGCGGCGCTCGGCGTCGGTGACGACGTGGCTCTTTTTCTCGGGTCCCATCATAACCTTGACCGAGGCTTCCTCGATCTCCTTCTCGCTGATCGCCTTTTTGCCCTGGCGGGCTGCCAGCAGGGCGGCCTCGTTGACAAGGTTTTCCAGATCGGCGCCGGAGAAGCCCGCCGTGGAACGGGCAATGGTTTTCAGTTCCACATCGGGGGCAAGCGGCTTGTTGCGGGTATGCACGCGCAGAATCTGCTCGCGCCCCTTGACATCGGGCAGACCCACATACACCTGACGGTCAAAACGACCCGGGCGCAGCAGTGCCTTGTCCAGAATGTCCGCGCGGTTGGTAGCTGCCATCACGATAACGCCGTCGTTGGCGTCAAAGCCGTCCATCTCAACCAGCAGCTGGTTCAGCGTCTGCTCGCGCTCATCGTGACCGCCGCCCAGACCTGCGCCGCGCTGACGACCGACGGCGTCGATCTCGTCGATAAAAACGATGGAGGGCATCGTCTTTTTGGCTTTTTCAAACAGGTCGCGCACGCGGGAAGCGCCGACGCCGACGTACATTTCGACAAAGTCAGAGCCGGAGATCGCGTAGAACGGCACGCCCGCTTCCCCGGCGCAGGCACGCGCCAGCAGGGTCTTGCCGGTACCCGGAGGTCCCACCAGCAAAACACCGTGGGGAATGCGTGCGCCGAGGGAGTTGAACTTGCCGGGGGCTTTCAGGAATTCAACGACTTCCTGCAGCTCCGCCTTTTCCTCGTCCGCACCCGCAACATCGGCAAAGGTCGCCTTGCGCTGGTTTTCCTGCTGATCCTTGACCTTGGCGCGTCCGACGTTCATAATGCTGCCGCCGGCACCGCCGCGGTACATCGACATAAACATCAGAATGACCATACCCAGCATAGCGGCGTAGATGATGACCTCCGCCCAAGGGAAGCTGGAGCGCTGGGCGATATAATCGTAGACCATGGGCTGGTCGGGGTTGGCGGCGTTGTAGGCATCAATATACGCATCAATGACCTCGCCGTTATTGAAGATGCCGTAGTACGGCAGCTTATAGGTCATATGCACGGTGCCGCCGTTTTGCGGCAGGGCGTCGCTTTCGCTGCCGGTCAGTCCGGTCAGCAGTCCGCCGGAGGGAGCCGTTGAGGTGCTTTCCTGCTTGGGAAGCTCTACCTCGCCTTCCTTCAGCCACATTTCGAGGCTGGCGGTGTTGAGATCCAGCCGGAAGGACGTGACCTGATTGTTGCGGAAATAATCCCGCACGGTGGAATAGTAAATGTGCTGCGATGCCGATGCCGACATAAGCGGCGAAAGCGACACGAAAAGCAGTGTCAGCACCATAAGCACTGCTGCCAGAATAATGCCGTTAAATTTAGGCTTGTGCTGCAAGAGATCAACTCCTAACCGGTATGCACCGGGTTATTTTTGCCGGAAACCCCGGCGGGTTCAGTCTGCATAGACCTGAGATTTCAACACGCCGACATAGGGCAGGTTGCGGTATTTTTCGTTATAGTCAAGCCCGTAGCCCACCACGAACTCGTCCGGCACCTCAAAGCCCAGATAATCCGGCTCGATCTCAGCCTTGCGGCGGCTGGGCTTGGACAGAATGGTGCAAAGACGCACACTGTTGGGGTTGCGCATCTTCAGCATAGGCATCAGGTTTGAAAGGGTAATGCCGGTATCTAAGATATCCTCCACGATCAGAACATCCTTGCCGGACAGGTCAGCGTCCAGATCCTTGATGATCTTGACAAGACCGGTGGACATCGTGTTGGAGCCGCCGTAGCTGGAAACCACCATAAAGTCAATGGCGCAGGGAATGGTCACGGCGCGCATCAGGTCCGCCATAAACACAACGCTGCCCTTTAAAATGGAAACCAGCAGCAGCTGCTTGCCTGCGTAATCCCGGCTGATGGTGGCACCCAGCTCGGCGACCTTGGCTTTGAGTTCCTGCTCCGATACCAAGATGTGATCAATATCCTGATCCATGGTACACATAATTTGCCTCCTACTCTTTTTCGGCTCGTACCGTCAGCACGGTCTGGGTGTGTACGGTGGGGGTATAGCCTTCGGCGAAGCCGCTGCCCCACAGCCAAACGACCTTGCTCCCCTTTGCCAGAAGCGGCAGCAGGGCGCGTTGGGGCTGCGGGACCTTATTTTCGTTATAGTATTTTTTCAGCGTCTTGCGGCACCGACCCGCCGGTTGAAAGAAATCCCCCGGCTGCCGGGTGCGCAGAACTGTATACGATAGTATTCTATCACAATCTGCGCAACAGTTTAAGTCTTTTTTTAAAAATGTTGGATTATTTAGAAAATTTTCATACTTTACCGCCTCAAAAGCGACGGTATAGCCCCCCGGCAGGCAGAATTTGCCAAGCCGGAAGGGCTGCGCGGGCATAGGTTCCGGCGTTTCGGGGACATTCGGCTGCAAAAACAGCCTTCCGTTTTCCACCCGCCAAAGGGTATCTGCGGTCAGCTGCACCCCGCCGCTGCCCTGCAAAAGCGCCCCGTACAAAAGTGCAAGGTACTTTTCCTCGGCATCGCGCGTGGGGCTGACCAGCTTGTGCAGCGCCGTTTTGACCACCGGCTCGGGCGCGGCTGCCAGCTTGGCGGCGTCATACCCGCCGGGTACGGCAGCCTGCTGCAAAAGCGTGTCTGCCAGCTCCTCCAGCCAGACATCCAGCGTGCGCAGCTGTTCGCTGAGGCGCGACATTGCCTGCAGGGCGGCGGGGTTCGCGTACTCCAGCGCCGGCACGGCGTCGTGACGGATCCGGTTGCGCGCATAAAAGTCCTCGGCGTTGGTTTCGTCCTGCACATAGCGCTGCCCCAAGGCGGCGCAGTAGCTTTCGGTGTCGGCGCGGCGCAGGCACAAAAACGGGCGGCGGTAGCACCCGCGCTGCGGTGCCATGCCGGTAAGCCCGTGCAGCCCCGTGCCGCGCGCCATACGGAACAGCATGGTTTCCGCCTGGTCGGACATGGTGTGCGCCGTGGCGATGACGGCGTCGTTTTCCTGCGCCAGACGGTCAAACCAAGTATACCGCAGCCCACGCGCCCAGTTTTCGCTGGCGTGGGGCGGGATGGAAATTCCCTCTCGGGCTGCGTCAAGCAGATGCAGCTTTACGCCGTGCTGCCGGCAAAATGCCGCCACAAAGGCGGCATCCGCATCGGCGGCAGCGCCGCGCAGCCCGTGGTTGACGTGCGCCGCCTGCACGGTGATTTGCAGGCGGTCGGCGTTTCGCAGCAAAAACAACAGCAAAGCCATGGAGTCTGCCCCGCCGGAGCAGGCCGCAATGACTCTGCTGCCTGAAAGGAACAAGCCCTGCCGGGCAATGGCGCCCAGCAAGGTTTGTTCGATACGTTGTACGGTTTTTTCCGCGTCAGAAATCATGCGTCACGTCCAAATTGCTGAATCTTGTGTGGGCGCCGTCCCAGCCAAGGCGCACCACGCTGGTTTCGCCGTGGCGGTTTTTTGCCACAATGCACTCGGCCTCGTTCTCGTTGGCCTGACTTTCCTCCCCGTTTTGGGAGTTGTAGTAGGCGGCGCGGTACAGGAACAGCACGATATCAGCGTCCTGTTCGATAGAACCGGAGTCACGCAGGTCAGAAAGCTGCGGGCGGTGATCCGAGCGCCCTGCCGTTTTTTCGGCAGCACGGGACAGCTGCGACAAGGCAATGACCGGCACGTTCAGCTCCTTGGCCATAATTTTCAGATTTCGGGTGATGTCGCTGATTTCCTGCACACGGCTTTCGGTGCGCTTGGCGCTTTGCATCAGCTGCAAATAGTCGATGATGACCAGCCCAATCTTTTCTTTTTTGGGGTCTTGGTTGATCTGGCGGATCTTTGCCTTGATCTCCGGCACCGAAATACCGGAGCTGTCATCCATATAGATGGGTGCATTGTACAAAAGCGAGGTCGCCTGTGCAAAATCGTTCCAGTCGGAGTTGTTCAACCGCCCCGTGCGGAAGGCCTGGCTGTCAATGTTCGCCGTGCTGGAAAGAATGCGGTCGGTCAGCTGCTCGCAGGTCATTTCCAAGCTGAAAATGATGGTGGGCACCTTTTGCTGGCGCGCCACGTTGGTGGCGATGTTCAGCGCAAAGGAGGTCTTGCCCATACCGGGGCGGGCTGCCAGAATGATCAGGTCGGAGCGCCCCAGCCCGGTCAGCACGGTGTCCAGATAGGTAAAGCCCGTGGGGATGCCGGCGAACTTGTCGCGGTCGGCGCCGCTGAGCTTCTGCATCGTGTCGATAACCTCCAGGATGGATTCCCGGATGGTCTTGACGCCCGACTTGTCGCGCCCGCTGCGGATATCGTAAATTTTCTGCTCGGCGCTTTCCAGCAACAGGTCCGCATCCTCGCCAGAGGCGGTTTCGTTCAAAATACCGCGCGCCGCATCAATGAGCCTGCGCGCCTGATATTTTTCCTTTACGATTTTAATGTACGAATCTACGTTTGAAATTGCCGGCACCGTTTCGGCAATGCGGGTGATGTACACCTTGGCATCGTCAGCGCCCGCAAAGGTGCCGTTTGCACCAAGGGCATTGACCAGCGTGATGACATCGACCGCCTCACTGTCGGTAAACAGCGCGCGCATCGTTTCAAATACGGCGCGGTTCTGCTCCGAGTAGAACATTTCCGGCTCCATCTCGGTGATCAGACGGTTGAGGATGGTATCCTCCATCAATGCCGCGCCCAGCACGCTCTGCTCGGCCTGCATATTGTAGGGCATCTGGATGCCAAGGCTGGACAGGCTTAATTCATCGTTTTTCGGCACAAAAGGCACCCCTTTCCCTTTTGATTTTGCGTGTAAGGCAAATTTGCTTTACAGCTCCTCTACCTTGAGCTTGAAGTCTGCCACGATGCCCGCATACAGGCGCACGCTGGCGTCATAGCTGCCGAATTCCTTGATGGCGGCGGGCAGCTCGACCTTTTTCTTGTCGATCTCGGTGCCGGTCAGCTGGCTGAGCAGCTCGGCAACTTCCTTGCCGGTGACCTTGCCGTACAGCTTGCCGGAGGCGCCGCCCTTGACCTTGGCGGTCACGGTCTTGCCTTTGACCTTGTCAGCCACAGCCTGTGCGGCAGCGCGGGCTTCCGCCTCATGGTGCGCCTTTGCCTCGCTCTTGGTGCGTGCCTGATTCAGCGCCCCGGCGTCGGCGGCTGCCGCCAGACCGCGCGGGAACAGGAAGTTGCGGGCGTACCCGTCCGAAACCTCGTGAATTTCGTCCTTCTTGCCGATGCTCTTGACATCCTGCTTCAAAATAACCTTCATAAGAGTCCCCTCCTGAAATTCTTGAAATGGATTTGTATCAGCTCCTGTCCGCGCCCTTTTGGCTTTCCTGTTCGCGGTACAGGTCGATCTGTTCACGGATGCGCTGTTCAGCGCTTTGCAGTGTGCAGTTTTGCAGCTGCGCGCCCGCCATCATCAAATGTCCACCGCCGCCAAGGGGTTCCAGTATGACCTGCACGTTCAGTGCGCCCATACTGCGGGCGGAGATGTTGACCCCGCCGTTTTTGACCACCGCCACAAAGCTGGCGTCCACACCGTTGATGGTCAAAAGGTCGTTGGCAGCCATCGGCAGAACCACGTTCATACCGGGTTCCAGCTCCTGCGACAGCGCAATGGCGCAGCCCTTATATATGTAGGCGTCCTCCACAATGCGGGCGCGGGCTTCGTACTCCTCCTTGGAGGTGTTGAACAGCAGCTTGGTGTCGGACGTGGAGGCACCGCGGCTGCGCAGCCATGCGGCGGCTTCAAAGGTGCGCACACCGACGTGCAGCGCAAAGCTGCGGGTATCCAGCATAATGCCTGCCAGCAGGGCCTCCGCCTCCAAGGGGGTGATGTTTTCCTGCTCCTTGGGCATAAACTGCAAAAGCTCGCAGACCAGCTCGCTGGCGCTGGAGGCGTAAGGCTCGTGGTAGAGCAGCAGCGGGTTGTCGATATGCCCCACCGCCATACGGTGGTGGTCGATGACAACGACGCGCTTGCATTTTTCGTAAATTTGTGCGCTTTCCAACAGGCGTTTCTGGTAGGTGTCCACCACGATCAGCAGCGTTTTGGGGGTGATGACCTCCAGCGTCTGCTCGGGGCGGATAAAGTCATGCTCGTGTCCTGCCTTGCGGAAGGTATCCAGCAAGGCACCGGCAAGCGTTGCCTCGTCATTGATGGCGATCACCGCCGGGACATCGCACATTTTGCAGATGCGCAGCGCACCGATGGCAGAACCCACGGCGTCCAGATCGCTCATCCGGTGTCCCATAATGATGACCGAATCGCTTTGGCGGATCAGGTCGCACAGCGCCCCGGCAATGATGCGGCTGCGCACATGGCTGCGCTTTTCCACGCCGTGGGATACGCCGCCGTAAAACTCAAAGCCGTCGGCGGTTTTTACGGCAGCCTGATCGCCGCCGCGCCCCAAGGCGATCTCAATGCTTTCGCGCGCCATACGGTGACATTCCGCCAGCGTTTTTCCGCCGTGTCCGACACCGATGGAAAGCGTCACAAAGTGTCCGGGATGCAGGGCGCGGATCTCGTCCAAAATGGCAAAGCGCTCTGCCAGCATCCACTGCACGTCGCGCTCCTCCACCACCGCGATATAGCGGCTGTTGGACACGCGGCGCAAAAAGCCGGTGCTGCGGGCAATATATTCCTCCAGCCGCGCATTGATGGCTTCCAGCTCCTTCGCCTGCTCGCTGTCCTTCATATCGTCAAACAGCTCATCGTAGCTGTCGATCACGATGATCAGGCAGGCGGGGCGGCTGTCGTTGTATTCGTCAAGGGTGTTTTTGTAAAACGTATCATCGACAAAATACACGATATTGGCGCTGCTGTTGCCCTTGGCGGCGGTGGTGTAGGCGGTAAAGCGGCTCTCCCCTATGGTCATATCCTGACCGTGGGGTCTTGCGCAGACTGCCAGATCCAGCTCCGGGAACGCCTTGCTGACGGGGCGCGTGACAGCGTCCCGCCCCTGCAGAATAGAATCCCGGAAGAAAGTATTATACCACAAAATGCGTCCGTCCGCAATCAGCACGACCGGGATGGGCAGCGAGGTCAGGCTGTACTGGATGCGGCTGTTTTCAAAGTCGGTGCTGCAAAGCTGCTTGCCCACAAAGGCGCGCAGCCGCCGGCGCTGCAGCCAAACCAGCAATAGCGCCGCTGCCAGCAGCGCCGCCGGCACGCACAGCAGCTGCGGTGCCGTCATCGCCACGGGAACGACCATAACGACCAGCGCGGTGATGAGCAGCAGCAAAACCGCCGCAATATCCAAACCATCCTTGTGTTTCATCGCAGATTCCCCGTGGGGCGTTTTGCCCCGGATCATTTGACGTTACCTTGCGAATTAGACTTCCAGCAAAATGGGCAAAATCATCGGGCTGCGCTTGGTGCGGCGGTAAATATAGCCGGAAAGTGCCTCCCGCACGCGGGTCTTAACGCTCGCCCAGTCGTGCATATTGTCGGCAAGGCTGCGGTCCAGCGCCATTTCCACCTGATGGCGGGCGCCTTCCATCAATTCCTCGCTCTCGCGCACATACACAAAGCCGCGGCTGACCAGATCGGGACCGGACAAAACCTGCCCGTTCGAGCCGTTGATGGCGACTGTGACAATGATGATGCCGTCCTCGGACAGGTGGTGGCGGTCACGCAGCACCACGTTGCCCACATCGCCCACGCCGTAGCCGTCCACCATAACCGCCCCGGCGGTCACGGTGTTTTCCACCGTCATACCGTCCTCGGAGATGCGGATGTTCTGACCGTTTTCGGCGATATAGATATTCTGCTTAGGGATATAGCCCAGATGCTCCGCTGTTTCGGCGTGGCGCTTGAGCTGCTTGAACTCGCCGTGTACCGGCAGGAAATACTGCGGGTGCGCCAAGGTCAGCATCAGCTTTTGTTCCTCTTGGCAGGCGTGACCGGAAACGTGGGTGGCGTACATATTTTCGTAGATGACCTCGGCGCCAAGGCTCAGCAGCCCGTTGACGACCTTGGTGACGGTCTTTTCGTTGCCGGGGATGGGACGCGCCGAAATGATGATAAAGTCATTGGGACCGACCTTGACCTGACGGTGGCTTGCCTGCGCCATACGGGACAGCGCCGACAGCGGCTCGCCTTGACTGCCGGTGGTGATCAGCACGACCTTTTCCGGCGGGTATTTGTTGATCTCGGAAATGTCGATCAGCACGTTATCGGGTGCGTGCAGATAGCCCAATTCCTTTGCCATCTCGGTGTTGGAAACCATACTGCGCCCGCTGACAGCCACCTTGCGCCCGGATTCGATCGCCAGATCAATGATCTGCTGCACGCGGTAGATGTTGGAGGCAAAGGTTGCCACGATGATGCGGCGGTTGCCCGCCTTGACAAACAGGCGGCGCACACCCTCGGCAACGGTCTGCTCGGTTTCGGTAAAGCCGGGGCGCTCGGCGTTGGTGGAGTCTGCCAGCAGCGCCAGCACGCCCTTGCGCCCGTACTCGGCAATGGTGGGCAGGTCGGTCACGGCATCGCCGGACAGCGGCGTGTAGTCCACCTTGAAGTCGCCGGTGTGGATGACCACGCCCGCCGGGCAGGCAATGGCGAACGCCAGCGAATCCGGGATGGAGTGGTTGACGTGGATCGGCTCCACGGTAAAGCAGCCGAGGCTGACCTTCTGGCGGGGACGGATCTCGTGGAAAATGGCACTGGAGGCAAGACCATGCTCCTCCAGCTTATTTTTGATAAGACCGATGGTCAGGCGTGCCGCATAGATAGGCACGTTGAATTTTTTGAGCAGGTACGGCAGGCTGCCGATGTGGTCCTCGTGCCCGTGGGTGATAAACAGACCCTTGATGCGGTCCTTGTTTTCCAGCACATAGGTAAAATCGGGGATGACGAGATCGACGCCGAACATATCGGAGTCTGGGAACACAAGCCCGCAGTCCACCAAGATCATATCGCCCTGGCACTCATACAGGGTGATGTTTTTGCCCACCTCGCCAAGACCGCCCAGCGGGCAGATGTGCATGGGGATGGCGGGGGTCATTTCCAGATGCTCGGGCAGGCGCTGCTTGCGGCGCGGACGCGGGGCGCGGGGCTGCCCGTTGTTGGCGGGCTGCGCATTGCGGCGCGGGCGCGGGGTCTTGAGCTGCTGCGGGGCAGCGGCGGCAGTTTCGGCGCCGGGGTTCTGTGCCGGGCGCGGGGCGCGGCGGCGGGGCGGCTTGGCGGCGGGGGCGGCAGCGCCCTCGGCTGCAGGCTGCACGGCGGTGCGGGGATGCGGCGCACGGCGGCGGGTGGTCGGCTCGGCGCTGTTGGTCTGGCGCGGCGCGGTGTTGCGGCGTTTCGGTTTGAATTCTTCCATATAACCCTCCATATACTGCAAGGGCTGGTCTGCACCCTCTGTGCCGACCGATCTTTCCCTTGGCGAATTTGCGATTTATGTATTTTTGGGAGCGCGTGGCTCGTCTGCTGTTGGTTTAGGCGCGAAAGCCCGCCTGAAAAGGCGCGACCGGGCCCGAAAAAAACACACATTGCAAGTCCCTTCTATTATAAACGCATTGGTGCCACTTGTCAAACACTTGCCACACGCAGTTAAAATGTATATAATAAGTTTATTACCCGGTTACAGTATTGCCGGAACCATACACGGAGAAACACCATGAAGCATATAGAAATTTATACCGACGGCGCGTGCAGCGGCAACCCCGGTCCGGGCGGCTGGGGTGCCATTTTGCGCTTTACCACCCGTGACAAGGTGTACGAGAAGGAAATTTCCGGGGGCGACGCCTCCACCACCAACAACCGCATGGAGCTGACCGCCTTTCTGGAGGCGCTGCGCCAGCTGAAAGAACCGTGCGAGATTGACCTGTACAGCGACAGCCAGTATGTCATCAACGGGCTGGAAAAGGGCTGGGCGAAGGGCTGGCGCGCCCGCGGCTGGAAAAAAGCCGACAAGTCCCCCGCCCTGAACCCCGATTTATGGGCGCCCCTGCTGGCGGAAAGCGAAAAGCACAAGATCACCTACCACTGGCTCAAGGGACACGCAGGACACCCCGAAAACGAGCGCTGCGACCGCTTGGCGGTGGAGCAGAGCAAAAAACACGGCGGACGCCAGCAATAAAAAGGAGCGTACTATGGACGGATTCAACACCTTTGAAAAGCAGGACAAAATTCTTTTGGGCGAAAACAACTCCCCCGAAGCTGCTGCCGCCGCGCTGATTTTGCGCCAGCAGGGCTTTGCGGTGCAGACCTTTGCCGCAGACGCGCCCGCCGACACGGCCGCTCTGCTGGCAGCGCTGGCAGAAAAGGCCACCGAGCTGGACTGCGCCTTTATCGCCACCGGACATTTTGCCCGCACCGAAACCGACGCCGACGGCGTTTGCCGCATTCTGCCCGCCGTGGACGCCGACGCTGACCAAAGCGCCCTGCTGCGCGGCGCGGACGAGGCGCTGCTGGCGCGTCTGGTGCTGCCCCTTGGCGAGTTCACACGCGCAGACGTGCAGGACATTTTGTCCGAAAGCGAATCCTGACGCCGTACCGTACAATACCGCAAAAAAGCTGCCCGGTTCCGTTTGGAACCGGGCAGCTTTTGGTTTTTATTTTTTCTTTTTGTGCTTGGGCCAAGGCCACCATTTGCCCTCTTTTTCGTGCATCCAGTGGCACAGCGGGTACGAAATCAGCGCCAGCCCGCCCAGCAAAATCAGGATATACAGCCATGTGGCAAAGGCAAAGATCACGTCCAAGGCAGCCAGCGCAGCCAGATAAAAGCCCGCGTACATAATAAACTGCCCGTTATGCAGCACATAGCCCTTCCAGTTTTCCGGGCGGATCTCATCCCTGCCCTGATCCCCCCATGTCAGGGGATTTTTTATGACCGTGTAGCCGTAAAAAGCCAGGATCAGACCGATCACAAACAAAAATTCAAACAAGATATTCCCCTCCCGGGCTTATTTCTGGAAAAACGGCGAAAAATCAAAGGTGGCGAAATAATCCTCCGGCGTTTCGGCGCGGCGGATCAGCTGATGCGTGCCGTCCTCCTTCAGCAGCACCTCGGCGCTGCGCAGCTTGCCGTTGTAGTTGTAGCCCATCGAGAAGCCGTGGGCGCCGGTATCGTGGATAAACAGGATATCCCCGATGTCGATTTTGGGCAGCATACGGTCGATGGCAAACTTATCGTTATTTTCGCACAGCCCGCCGGTGACATCGTATTTATGGTCGCAGGGGGCGTCCTCCTTGCCCAGCACGGTAATGTGGTGGTAGGCACCGTACATCGCCGGGCGCATCAGGTTGGCGGCGCAGGCATCCACGCCGATGTACTCTTTATAAATGTGCTTTTCGTGCAAAACGGTGGTGACCAGTGCGCCGTAGGGTGCCAGCATATAGCGCCCCATCTCGGTAAAGATGGCGACATCCCCCATCCCGGCGGGTACAAGGATCTTTTCAAACATTTGGCGCACGCCCTCGCCGATGGCGGCAATGTCGTTGGCGCGCTGGTCGGGGCGGTAGGCAACGCCCACGCCGCCCGACAGGTTGATGAACTTGATCTTGGCACCGGTGCGCTTGTGCAGCCGCACCGCCAATTCAAACAGAATGCCCGCCAGCTTGGGATAGTATTCGTCCGTCACGGTGTTGCTGGCCAAAAACGCATGGATACCGAATTCCTCTGCCCCCAGCGCCATCAGGCGGGTGTAGGCTTCTGCCATCTGATCCTCGCTCATACCGTACTTGGAGTCGCCGGGGTTATCCATAATCCCGTTGCCCAGCTCAAACACGCCGCCCGGGTTGTAGCGGCAGCAGACGGTCTTGGGTACCCCTGCCACGTTTTTGAGGAAATCCACATGGGTCAGATCATCCAGGTTGATGTACGCGCCCAACTCATACGCCTTTTGCATATCCTGCGCCGGGGTGTCGTTGGAGGAAAACATAATGTCGCTGCCCGCAAAGCCGCACGCTTCGCTCATCAGCAATTCGGTGTAGCTGGAGCAGTCCACGCCGCAGCCTTCCTCCTGCAAAATTTTGAGCAGGTAGGGGTTCGGGGTCGCCTTGACGGCAAAGTATTCTTTGTAGCCCTTGTTCCAGCTGAAGGCGGCATTTACACGGCGGGCGGTTTCCCGGATTGCCTTTTCATCATACAGGTGAAAGGGCGTGGGGATATCGGCAGCGATCTGCCTTGCCTGTGCAAGGGTGATAAACGGCTTTTTCTGCGGCATATACGGTCATTCCTTTCCCAACAATCTATGGCTCTATTATATGCCTTTTTGCGCCGCGGGGCAAGTTATTTTTGCGAAACGCCTTCACTCTGCGTGGGGGCTTTGCATATGCAGCTTGGCTGCCAGCAGGCGGTTATCCAGCTGGCGGCAGGTCCAGATATAGGCAGGGTACAGGAACAGGCACGCCGCCACCCACGCAGCGGGGTTTGCCATAATTGCCCCGGGGTAGCCCAGCAGCGGCACCAGTGCCAGTGCCACGGCGGTGCGGGCGACCATTTCCGCCACGCCCGCGAGCATGGCCAAACTGGAAAAGCCCAGCCCCTGAATGCTGTAGCGCCAGACGATCAGCCAGCCCAGCGGGATAAAGAACACGCTGTTCCAGAACAGATACTGCCGACCCATCGCCACGATCTCGACCTCCTTGGAGGTGTCGAGGAACAGCCCCATAATGGTGATGTCGGCGTAGTGCAGGATGATAAGCGACGCCACAGCGTAGATCGCTGCGATGAGCAGTGCGCTGTTCACGCCCTTGCGCACGCGGTCCATGCGGGCTGCGCCGAGATTCTGCCCGGCGTAGGTCGCCATAGCGGTGCCGACGCTTTCCAGCGGGACGGTCAGAAGACTCATCGTCTTGCCGGCGGCGGTGACGGCTGCCACGGCGGTGCTGCCCAGCACGTTGACGGCAGCCTGCATAATGACGCTGCCGATGGCGGTAATGCTGCACTGCAGCCCCATCGGCACGCCGATGCCCATCAGGCGCACGCAGGCGCTTTTGCTGAAGGCGCACTCCTCCCGGTTCATTTTGAGGTCGGTGAATTTACGGCAAAGCACCGCAAAGCTCAGCACGCCGGAAATTGCCTGTGCAATATCGGTGGCAAGCGCTGCGCCCAGCACCCCCATATGAAACGGCACGATCAGCAGAATATCCAGACCGATGTTCAGCGCACTGGTCAGAATCAAGAAGTACAGCGGGGTCTTGCTGTCGCCCAGGGCGCGCATAATGCCCGCGACCATATTGTACAGAAAAATAAACGGGATGCCCGCAAAGATCCAGCCGATGTACAGCACAGCCCCGTCCAGAATATCGTCCGGGGTCTGCATCAGTTCCAGCATCGGGCGGGTAAGTGCGACCGTAAGCACGGTAAGCACCACCGACAGCGCGATGCACAGCCATGCGGCGTTGGCGACGTGGCGGCGCAGATCTGAAAAATCCTTGGCGCCGAACAGCTGCGCAATGGGGATCGCAAAGCCGTTGCAGATGCCGATGACAAAGCCCAGAATCAGATAGTTGACCGAGCCGGTGGAGCCGACGGATGCCAGCGCACTGACGCCGCAGAACCGCCCCACGATGATGGTATCCGCCAGCGAATAAAACTGCTGAAACAGGTTGCCCAGCACCAGCGGAAACGTGAACAGCAGGATGACCCGCATCGGGCTGCCGTGTGTTAAATCCTTTGTCATAGTAGTACCTCTATTGTTTTTCCCTCTGTAGTGCAGCGCCCGCGTTTCGGCACTGCATTTACTGCGAGTGGTATTATAGCACGGCTGGCGGTAAAATCAAGGGTGCAGCGGCGAGAAATTAGGCGCATTTTTTGTCTTTCTTTCGTGAAAAAAGCACAAAAAAGCACCCGCAATGCAAAATGGCATTGCGGGTGTTTTGCGCTGGAGCTGCTAAGCAGATTTGAACTGCTGACCTCATCCTTACCAAGGATGCGCTCTACCAGCTGAGCTATAGCAGCA
>CAKTAS010000002.1:0-53522 GCA_934529095.1 uncultured Gemmiger sp.
GTAAGTATCATTCGGAAGGGAGCGTCCTGTTTTGTCTGAATTTTCCGTGTCGCTGGCAAAGCTCGCCAGCGAAGCCAACCTGACTGTTGCCTACACCCCCTGCGAACTGGAAAAAATCAAGGTCACCGCTACCGAAGCCAGCCGCCCCGGTATGCTGCTGGCCGGCTACTACGAAAACTTTGACTGCCACCGCCTGCAGATCATCGGGCTGACCGAAATGTCCTATCTGGAGGAAATTTCGCCCAGCCTGCGCAGCACCCATCTGGAAAAGCTGTTTGAGTTCCAGCCCCCCGCCGTCATTTTGTCCCGCGGGCTGCAGCCGCTCTCGGAAATGATGCAGTTTGCCAAGCAGTACAGCGTACCCATCCTGCTTTCGACCGAGATGACCTCCGCCCTGATGGGCGTGCTGATCACCACGCTGAACACTGAGCTGGCGCCCCGCATCACCCGCCACGGCGTGCTGGTGGAGGTCTACGGCGAGGGCATCCTGATTCTGGGCGACTCCGGCGTAGGCAAAAGCGAAACCGCCATTGAGCTGGTCAAGCGCGGTCACCGCCTGATCGCCGATGATGCCGTTGAGCTGCGCAAGATCAGCTACCGCAAGATTCTGGGTACCGCGCCCGCCAACATCCGCCATTTTATCGAGCTGCGCGGCATCGGCATCATCAACGTTGCGCGGGTGTTCGGCATCGGCTCGGTGCGCTCCAGCGTGGAGGTCGAGATGGTCGTCCAGCTGGAACCGTGGGACCGCACCAAAAACTACGACCGCACCGGGCTGGAAACCGACTACTACGACATTCTGGGCGTCAAAATCCCCAGCATCCTGATCCCCGTTATGCCCGGACGCAACCTTGCCGTCATTCTGGAAACGGCTGCCATCAACAACCGCCAGAAGGAAATGGGCTACAACGCCGCCAAGGAGCTGCTGGCGCAGCTGGGATTGCAGGACGATATTTCCCTGTAAAGACAATACGGAAAGAGAAGGCACCTACATTTTATGCAATTGATCGCAGATCTTCACACCCACACCCTTTGCGCCTCCCATGCGTTCAACACCTTAACGGAAATGACCGCCGCCGCCCGCGAGATGGGTCTTGCGGCACTGGCGCTGACCGACCACGCGCCCGCCATGCCGGACGCGCCGCACATCTGGCATTTTGCCAACCTCAGCGCCCTGCCGCGCCGCCAGAACGGCGTTGCCATTCTCTACGGTGCCGAGGTCAACGTTATGGACACCAAGGGCGGGCTGGATCTGCCGCAGTCCATGCTGGCCGGTATGGACTGGGTGGTTGCCTCCATCCACAGCCCCTGTATGCCCGGCGTGCTGACCTGTAAGGAGGCGACCCGCCTTTGGCTGGCGGTTGCCGAAAACCCTTATGTGGACTGCATCGGTCATTCCGAACAGCAGAATTACCGCTACGACTACGACACCGTGGTCAGGGTCTTTGCCCAGAACCGCAAGGTCGTGGAGCTGAACGGCAACTCCGCCAACGTGCGCCGGGACGGTATCCCCAATATGCGCCTGCTGCTGGAAGCCTGCGCCAAATACGGCTGCCGCATCGCCGTAAACAGCGATGCCCACAGCGTACCCCAGCTGCAACATAACACCCGTTCTTTAAGCGCCCTGCTGGACGAAGTGCAGTTCCCGCAGGCGCTGGTCGTCAACGCCACAGCACAAAATCTCATCAACGAACTGAAAACGCACGGGCGCGCCTGTGCGAACGAAATAGGAGGAATTTTACTATGAGCAAGTATACTATCGGTATTGATCTGGGCGGCACCACCATGACCGCCGGTCTTGTGGACGAAAACTACGATATTGTGGGCAAAATCACCTGGGCGACCCGCCTGCCGCGCCCCGCTGCCGACCTGGAAAAGGCACTGGCAGACCTGTGCCGCACCGTCGCACGCGAGAATAAAGTCCCGTTTTCCGACATAGCCTATGTGGGCATCGGCACGCCGGGCAGCGTCAATTTCAACACCGGCTTTGTCGGCTTTAACACCAACTTCGGCTATCACGACTGGAACCTCGGTCCCGATATGGAAAAGCTGCTGGGCTGCAAGGTCTATGTCGAAAACGACGCCAACGCCGCCGCCTACGGCGAGTACATCGCCGGCGGTGCCAAGGGCTACAAGGATGCCGTCATCATCACGCTGGGAACCGGCATCGGCAGCGGCATCATCCTGAATGGCAAAATTCTGCGCGGCTTCAACTTTGCCGCCGGTGAGATGGGGCATACCGTCATCGTCAAGGACGGCATCCAGTGTACCTGCGGACGCCGCGGCTGCTGGGAGCGCTATGCCTCCGCCAGCGCGCTGACCCGCGAAACCAAAGCCGCCATGGAGCAGCACCACGACAGCCTGATGTGGAAGATCGTCCCCGACATCGACCACGTCAACGCCAAGACCTCCTTTGATGCCGCCGAGCAGGGCGATGAAATCGCCAAGCAGGTGCTGGCAAGCTGGATGGAGTACGTCGGCTGCGGCATTGCCAACGTCATCAACACCTTTGAGCCGGAGGTCATCTGCATCGGCGGCGGTGTGTCCAACCAGGGTGAGGTGCTGCTGGCACCCGTGCGCGCCTACGCCGAAAAAGAAACGCATGGCACCACCACCGGCAAATACCCCAAGATCTGCGCCTGCACCCTGCGCAACGACGCCGGTGTCATCGGCGCAGCCACGCTCGCCAGTTCCATTTGACAAACAGGAGGAACTATGCAGCAGCAAACTGCAGTTACCCTTCGGCAGGCGCTCGGCAACGCCGACCTGCCTTTTACCGAGCAGGAGCCGTTGGCCCCGCACACGACCTTTCGCATCGGCGGGGCAGCCCGCTTTTGGCTGACGCCCAAAAATACCGCGCAGCTGCGTGAAATGCTGGCGCTTTGCCGCGCCCACGGCGTGCGGCGGTATCTGCTTGGCAACGGCTCCAACACGCTGTTTTCGGACGAGGGCTTTGACGGTGCCGTTATAGACCTGCGCGGCATCGACGCGCCCGTCGTCTGCGAAACCCAGCCCGACGGCACTGCCGTTCTGACCGTCAGCGCCGGGTCCACCTTGGGGCGCCTTTGCGCCGAGGCACAGAGCCGCGGCCTGACCGGGCTGGAATTTGCCTGCGGCATTCCCGGCACCGTCGGCGGCGCCGTGTATATGAACGCCGGTGCCTACGGCGGCGAGATGAAGGACGTGCTGACCGAGGTCACCTTTTTGAACGAGGACGGCGCCCTTTGCACGCTGCCCGCCGCCGAGCTGGCTTTGGGCTACCGCACCAGCGTGTTTGAGCAGCACCCGGAATGGTGCATCCTTTCGGCGCGCGTGCGGCTGACGGCAGGGGACAAGGACGCCATCACCGCACAGATGCAGGACTTTTTGCAGCGCCGCCGGGACAAGCAGCCGCTGGAATGGCCCAGCGCCGGCAGCACCTTCAAGCGCCCGCAGGGTGCCTTTGCGGGCAAGCTCATCGAGGACTGCGGGCTGCGCGGGCTGCAGGTGGGCGGCGCCCAGATCAGCGAAAAGCACTGCGGCTTCGTCATCAACCGGGGCGGCGCGACCTGCGCCGACGTGCTGGCACTGACCGAGCAGGTCAAACGGATCGTCCGGGAAAAGACCGGCTTTGTTTTGGAGCGAGAAATTCGCGTTGTAAAGTAATTTTTACGGGGAAAGCCTATGAATTTTGTAATTGTTACGGGTCTGTCCGGTGCGGGCAAGTCGATGGCTGTCAATGCGCTGGAGGACATCGGTTTTTTCTGCATTGATAACATTCCCGCCGCGCTGCTGCCGCGTATCGTGGACTTTGCCCTGCAGGGCGAAAACCAGCTTTCCCGCGTGGCGGTCGTTATGGACGTGCGCGGCGTGCGCTCCGGCGAGGAGCTGAACGCGGCGCTTGCCGATCTGGATGCCAAAAAAATTGCCTACGACATCCTGTTTCTGGACGCCAACGACGCCGTCATTCAGCGCCGCTACAAGGAAACCCGCCGCCAGCACCCCATCACCATCGCGCAGAAGGTCCCCATCACCGAGGCGATCCACCGGGAGCGCGCCCTGCTGCAGCCGCTGCGCGACCGCGCGAAATATATCATAGACACGTCACTTCTTTCCACCGCGCAGAACAAGGAGCGCGTCTGCAGCCTGTTTCTGGACAAGGGCGAAAGCCCCATGGCGCTGACCGTAGTTTCCTTCGGCTTTAAGTACGGGCTTCCGCAGGAGGCCGACCTTGTGCTGGATGTGCGCTGCCTGCCCAACCCCTTCTATGTGCCGGAATTAAAGCACAAAACCGGGCTGGACGCCGAGGTGTACGACTATGTGATGTCCTTCCCCGAGGCGCAGGAGCTTTTGCATCGGTACGAAAATTTTCTTGCCTATGCGCTGCCGCTGTATATCAAGGAGGGCAAAAGCCAGCTGATGATCGCGGTGGGCTGCACGGGCGGCAAGCATCGCTCTATCACTTTTGCGCGCAAGATCGCGGAATTTTGCCAAAAGCAGGGCTATGCCCCGTCTGTTTTGCACCGTGACGCCGCCCGAACACTGTAAGCATAGGAGAACCAAGCCTTGAGTTTTTCGCAAGAAGTCAAAAACGAGATCCTGCGCCATAAAATCACCAAGCCCTGCTGCACCGTGGCCGCCGCCTATGCGGTGGCCTGTTTTGGTAAATATTTCGATGACCGGGGCGTCGTGCTGCAAACCGAAAACGAGGGCGTCGCCGCCTTTGCCCAAAAGCTCTACCGCCGCTGCGGCATCCAAGGCAGCGTGCTGCGCAAGGAACGCCCCACCGGCTGCGTGTACGAGTTCAGCGTCAAGGGCCCCGCGCAGGTCACGGCGCTGCTGACGCTGTTCGGGCACACCGGCAAGGAGCCGACCCTGCGCATCCGCCCCGACCACTTCAAGTGCCAAAACTGCGTGCAGGCGTTTATTTCTACCGCCTTTTTGTGCTGCGGCACCATGACCGACCCCGAAAAAAGCTACAATCTGGAGTTTTTGTCCACCCGACATTACCTCTCCCAGCAGCTGGAGGCCATGCTTGCCGAGCATCATTTTTACCCCCACCGCGCGCTGCGCAAAGGCTCCAACACCGTGTACATCAAGGCCGCCGACCACATTGAGGATCTTCTGACCTTTATGGGCGCGGGCGGCGCTGCCATGCGCATTATGGAGCAGCGCGTCTACAACGAGATGCGCAACAAGACCAACCGTCTTTCCAACTGCGAAACCGCCAACATCGGCAAAAGCGTGCAGGCCGCCGTGCAGGTGCAGCTTGCCATTGAGCAGCTGCGCGCCGCCAACGCCTTGGACACCCTGCCGGAAAACCTGCGTCAGACCGCCGAATTGCGTATGCAGTACCCCGATCTGCCGCTGGCAAAGCTTGCCGAAAAATTTGACCCGCCCGTAAGCAAGGCGGGGCTTTCCCACCGGATGAAACGCATTCAGGAGGCTGCCGCCCGCCTGCAGCCCCGCACCACCGAAAAGGACGCAAACCATGTCTGATGTGACCCAACGCCAATTTACCCACCTGCACGTGCATACCGAGTACAGCCTGCTGGACGGTGCCTGCCGCATTGACCGTATGTTTGACCGCTTAAAGGAGATGGGGCAGACCGCCTGCGCCATCACCGACCACGGCGTTATGTACGGCTGCGTGGCATTTTTTGACGCCGCCAAGGCGGCGGGCATCAAGCCCATCATCGGCTGCGAGGTGTACGTTGCCACCCGCACGCGGTTTGATAAGGTCAACCGCATCGACGGCAACAACCACCTTGTGCTGCTGTGCAAAAACGAAACCGGCTACAAAAACCTGATTAAAATGGTATCCGCCGGTTTTACCGAGGGGTTCTACTCCAAGCCGCGCGTGGATAAGGAGCTGCTGGAAAAGTACCACGAGGGTCTGATCTGCCTGTCGGCGTGTCTGGCGGGCGAGGTGCCGCAGGCGATCTTGGCAGGGGATTACGAGCGCGCCAAGCAGACCGCGCTGTATTTCCGCGATCTGTTTGGGGCAGGGAACTACTATCTGGAATTGCAGGACCACGGTCTGGAGGAGGACTCGGTCGTGCTGCCGCAGCTCATCCGCCTTGCGCGCGAAACCGGCATCCCGATGGTCGCCACCAACGATGCGCACTACATCCGCCGCGACGACGCCAAGATGCAGAGCATCCTTCTGTGCATCCAGACCGGCAAGACCATTGCCGACGCCGACCGCATGGAATTTCAGACCGACGAGTTCTACCTGAAAAGCACCGACGAGATGTACGACTTGTTTTCTCTGGTGCCGGAAGCCTGCGAGAACACCAACAAAATTGCGGAGCAATGTAATTTTTCCTTTACCTTTGGCGACACCAAGCTGCCTTACTTCAAAGCGCCCGACGGCATGGAGAACCAAGCCTACTTTGAAAAGCTCTGCTACGAGGGGCTGGAGCGCCGCTATCCCGGCAAGGTCACCGACGCCCTGCGCGAGCGCCTTGCGTATGAGATCAACGTCGTCAAGAATATGGGGTACACCAACTACTACCTCATCGTCTACGACTTTATCAACTACGCCAAAAGCCGGGACATCCCGGTCGGTCCCGGGCGCGGCTCGGGCGCGGGCAGTCTTGCCGCCTACTGCGTGGGCATCACCGACATCGACCCCATCCGCTACAATCTGATTTTTGAACGCTTCCTCAACCCCGAGCGCGTTTCCATGCCCGACTTTGACGTTGACTTCTGCTACGAGCGCCGTCAGGAAGTCATCGACTACGTCAACGAAAAATACGGGCGCGACCATGTGGCGCAGATCGTCACCTTCGGCACCATGGCAGCCCGCGCCGCCGTGCGCGATGTCGGGCGCGTGATGGGTCTGCCGTATCAGGACGTGGACAAGGTCGCCAAGCTCATCCCCATGGAGCTGAAAATGACACTGAAAAAGGCGCTGGAGGTCAGCCCCGACTTAAAGGCGCTCTACGATGCCGACAGTCAGGTCCACGATCTGATCGATACCTCGCTAAAAGTCGAGGGGATGCCCCGCCACGCCTCCACCCACGCCGCGGGCGTTGTCATCACCCGCGAGCCTGCCACCGAATATGTGCCGCTTTCCACCAACGACGGCTTGCCCGTGACCCAGTTCAATATGGTGGAGATCGAGCGTCTGGGGCTTTTGAAGATGGACTTCCTCGGTTTGCGCACGCTGACCGTCATCCACGATACCGAAACCGCCGTGCGCCGCCGCGAACCGGAGTTCCGTATGGCGAACATCGACTACGACGACCCCGCCACCTACGCCATGCTTGCCAAGGGCGAAACCGAGGGCATCTTCCAGCTCGAATCCACAGGTATGACGCAGGTGCTGGTCGGTATGCGCCCCAAAAACCTCGAAGATATCATCGCCCTGATCTCACTCTACCGCCCGGGTCCGATGGATTCCATCCCCACCTATCTGCGCAACCGCCGCGAGCCGGACAAGATCACCTACAAGACCCCCAAGATGGCGCATATCGTCGATGTGACCAACGGCGTCGTCATTTATCAGGAGCAGGTCATGCAGATCTGCCGCGAGCTGGCGGGCTTCAGCTTCGGTCAGGCCGATAACGTGCGCCGCGCCATGAGCAAGAAAAAGCTCAAGGTCATGGAGGCGGAGCGCGAGCATTTTGTCCACGGCTGCACCGAGCCGGGCAAGGAATGCAACGGCTGCGTCAAGAACGGCATACCGGAGGCTGTTGCCAACGAAATCTACGATGATATGATCAGTTTCGCATCGTATGCCTTCAACAAATCCCACGCCGCCTGCTACGCCTATGTGGCGTTCCAGACCGCCTACCTCAAATGCCACTATCCGCAGGAGTTTATGGCAGCCCTGCTGACCAGCGTGCTGGACAACACCACCAAGGTCATTGAATACACCACCGAGTGCCAGCGTCTGGGCATTACCGTGCAGCAGCCCGACATCAACGTATCCCGCGGCGGCTTTACCGCCGACGGCGACAGCATCCGCTTTGGTCTGAACGCCGTAAAAAGCGTGGGGCGCGGGCTGATCGACGCCGTGGTGCGCCTGCGCGCAGGGGAGCCGTACCGCGGTCTGTACGACTTCTGCAAGCGGCTGCGCGGCAACGAGCTGAACCGCCGCGCGTTGGAAAACCTTATCAAAGCCGGCGCCTTTGACCGGCTGGAATCCAGCCGCCGCGCCATGCTGGAAAGCGTGGAGGGTATATTAAAAAGTGTAGAAACCGACGCCCGCCAGAATCTGGAGGGGCAGATGGATCTGTTCGGTATGCTCAGCGGCGACGCTGCGCCCGCCAACGAGTTCCGCGTGCCCGATATGCCGGAGTATTCAACCTCCGAGCTGCTCAAGATGGAAAAAGAGGTTTCGGGGCTGTACCTGTCCGGTCACCCGCTGGACGCCTACCGCGCGCAGATCTCCCAGATCTCCACCTGCACGGTCGCCCAATTGCAGGGCGAGGACGCCAAGCAGTTCGACAACCAGACGGTAACGCTGGTCTGCATCGTGGTCAGAAACAAAATTATGACCACCAAGTCCAACACCCTGATGGCGTTCACCACCGTGGAGGACCTGACCGGCACCATGGAGCTGCTGATCTTCCCCCGCGTGCTGGCAGACTGCCGCGCCGCATTGCAGGAAAACGCCGTCATCGTGGCGAACGGGCGCGTGTCCGTAAAAGAGGAGGAACCCGCCCGTCTGGTGGTGGACGGCATCCAGCCCATTGACAGCTACGACCCCACCGCCAGCTTCGGGCGCAACCGCGTGCAGCGGGTGCAGCGCGAGGTCAGCGGGGAAGGGGTGAACGGCTACTTTTTGACCGTACCCTCCCGCCAATGCGCCGAGATGCAGAAAATCGAAAACCTGCTGTGCAACATCTTTGACGGCGGCACCACAAGGGTGTATTTCCGCTTTGCCGACACCGGGCAAAAGATGCTGGCGCGGCATATGGCGGTGGTCGATGACCCGCTGCTGCGCGCCGAGTTAGCACAAATCTTGGGGGCAGACAACGTAAAAGTGCAGAATTTGCCCAATCCTGCAAAATAAATCCATACACTTTGAGCGAATTATCCATAATCGTTAGGCACTTCTTGTGGTATAATGAGGTTGTTGTATGGATTGTTAAAAAATTATTCTATGATTTCCAATATGCCGGCTTCCACCGCGTCCGGCATTTCCCCAAAACAGGAGGGATCTTTTATGGCTAAAGAGATTAAGACGATCGGTGTTCTGACCAGCGGCGGCGACGCGCCCGGCATGAACGCAGCCGTCCGTGCCATTGTTCGCGCCGGCATCAGCAAGGGCTACCGCATGATGGGCATCCAGCGCGGTTACAACGGTCTGATCGACGGCGAAGTGTACGAAATGAACGTGCGCAGCGTGTCCGAGATCATCCACCGCGGCGGCACGATCCTGTATACCGCCCGCTGCCTGGAGTTCAAGACGGCAGAAGGTCAGGCGAAGGGCGTTGCCCGCTGCAAGGAGCTGGGCATTGACGCGCTGGTCGTTATCGGCGGCGACGGCTCCTTTATGGGCGCCCGTGCGCTGTCCAACCTGGGCATTCCCTGCGTGGGCATTCCCGGCACCATTGATAACGATATCGCCTGCAGCGAGTACACCATCGGCTACGACACGGCGATGAACACCGCCGTCGAAGCCATTGACCGTCTGCGCGACACCACCCAGAGCCACGACCGCTGCAGCGTTGTCGAGGTTATGGGTCACCATGCCGGCTATTTGGCGCTGAACGTGGGCATTGCCACCGGCGCTATGGCGGTCCTGCTGCCCGAGATCCCGTTTGATTTTGAGCGCGACATCCTCAGCCGTATGCGCAAGACCCAGATCACCGGCAAAAAGCACTTCATCGTCATCGTGTCCGAGGGCGTTGTCAACTCTCAGGAGCTTGCCAACCAGATCCAGGCTGCCACCGGCGTTGACACCCGTGCGACCATTCTGGGTCACATCCAGCGCGGCGGTTCCCCCACGGTGCGTGACCGTGTGAACGCCTCCCTGATGGGCTACCACGCCATCGATCTGCTGGACAAGGGCATCTCCAACCGCGTTGTCGCCCTGTCCGGCGGTCAGATCGTGGACTACGATGTCAACGTGGCGCTGTCCATGCACAAGACCATCGACCGCGATATGCTCGATATTGCCAACGCCATCTCCATCTGAGGCAAAAAACAAGGCAAAACGTAAAAAATTCGCACAAGCCCGCACAAAATTGCAAAAAACACTTGCAATTTCGGCGGGCTTGTGGTATTATACTACGGCAATACACACGCATTGCGTTGTTTTTTTGTGCCTTTTTGTCGGTAATACGCAAAACGGTTAGAAAACATAACCCCACAATGCGGAGGGTAAAAACTAAATTTATTGGAGGAAATTACAATGGCAGTCGTATCTATGAAACAGCTTTTGGAGGCCGGCGTACACTTTGGTCACCAGACCCGCCGCTGGAACCCCAAGATGGCTAAGTACATCTTCACCGAGCGCAATGGTATCTATATCATTGACCTGCAGAAGACCGTGAAGAAGCTGGACGAGGCTTACAACTTTGTGCGCGACACCGCTGCTCAGGGCGGCGAGATCCTGTTCGTCGGCACCAAGAAGCAGGCTCAGGATTCCATCCGCGACGAGGCTACCCGCTGCGGCATGCACTATGTCAACGCTCGTTGGCTGGGCGGCATGATGACCAACTTCCGCACCATCCGTAAGCGCATCGATCGTATGGAGCAGCTCAAGACCATGCAGGCTGACGGCACCTTCGATCTGCTGCCCAAGAAGGAAGTTGTCAAGCTCGAGCTGGAGATGGAGAAGCTGGACAAGTACCTCGGCGGCGTCAAGAACATGAAGACCCTGCCCAAGGCTATGTTCATCGTTGACCCCCACAAGGAGCGCATCGCCGTTTCCGAGGCCCGCAAGCTGAACATCCCCATTGTTGCTATCGTTGATACCAACTGCGATCCCGATGAGATCGATTACGTTATCCCCGGCAACGACGACGCCATCCGCGCTGTCAAGCTGATCTCCGGCGCTATGGCCAGTGCCGTTCTGGAAGGCAAGCAGGGCGTTCAGGACGCTCCCGCCGCCGAGACCGAGGGCAAAGAGGACTAATTTGCCCCCCAACGCATAACACAGAAAGGAAACGTGTACTATGGCTATTTCTGCAAAGGACGTTATGGAGCTGCGCAAGCAGACCGACTGCGGCATGATGGAGTGCAAGAAGGCACTGACCCAGGCTGACGGCGACTTCGCCAAGGCCATTGAGATCCTGCGCGAGCAGGGTCTGGCTACCGCCAGCAAGAAGGCCGGCCGTATCGCCGCCGAGGGCATGGTGTATGCCGTTTCTTTCGACAACTGCGCTGTTGTTGTTGAAGTAAACGCCGAGACCGACTTCGTTGCCAAGAACGAAAAGTTCGTTGAGTTCACCAAGGAACTCGCCAAGGTCATCGCCGAGACCAACCCCGCCGATGTCGAGGCTCTGATGGCTACCAAGATGGGCGAGGGCACCGTGGATGATGCCCTGAAGGCTCTGATCCTGGTCATCAAGGAGAACATCAAGGTTCGCCGCTTTGCCCGTTACGAGGGTCACTGCGCCGCTTACGTTCACGGCGGCGGCACCCACGGCGTTATCGTCAAGTTTGCCACCAGCGACGACGTTGCTGCCAAGGCTGAGTTTGCTGCCTTCGGCAAGGACATTGCTATGCAGATCGCCGCTGCCAACCCCGCTTACCTGAACGAGAGCGACGTTCCCGCCGACGTTCTGGACAAGGAGAAGGAGATCGTTCTCGCCCAGATGGCGAACGACCCCAAGACCGCCAACAAGCCCGACGCCATCAAAGAGAAGATGGCCATCGGCAAGCTGGGCAAGTTCTACAAGGAAGCCTGCCTGGTCGATCAGGCCTTCATTAAGGACGGCGGCATCGACGTCAAGAAGTACGTTGCCGACACCGCCAAGGCTCTGGGCGGCGACATCCAGATCGAGAGCTTCGTCCATTACACCAAGGGCGAGGGTCTTGAGAAGCGCAACGAGGACTTCGCTGCCGAGGTTGCTGCAGCTGTCAAGGGCTAATGTCAACTGACTGAATGCATAACGAACCCCGCCCTGCGGAAATTCCGCAGGGCGGGGTTTTTGCTTGCCTCGGGCAAATGGGCGGTTGGCACGAATTTGTCCTTCGCTTGTAGGGGCGAGCATTGTCGCCCGTGCGGAGTACCCGTTATGTTGTTGCTGCCGTAAGACAGCAAGGAGGGGTCAAGACCCCTCCCTACGAATAACCGGAAGGTAAGTAATAATTGGGGGAAATGCAAATTTCCGGCAGGTTTGTAGGGGACGCATATATGCGTCCCGTGCGGTTTACCCATCAGATTGATTTACCGGGATGGCTGCGCGGGCGGCATATATGCCGCCCCTACGGAGTACCCGTAATATTCGTTATAACGTTAGGTCGCGGGCGGGGCTTGCCCCGCCCCTACCGTGCTATGATTTTTATTGCCCTGTAGGGCGGGGTGACCCCACCCCGCCGAGGAGTTTATCGACAGTATAAAACAGCCGCAGTCTGCGTTTGCAGACAGCGGCTGTTTCTTTTTCATTCTTACTGTGCGCGGAAGGTCAGACCGTCGTCGCTCATGGAATCGACAATGGCAAGGCTTGCCAGCTTATAGCCGGCTGCGCGCAGCTCCGCACCGCCGGGCTGGAAGCCCTTCTCGATGCAGATGCCGATGCCGCCTACCTGCGCACCCGCCTGTTCGCACACGTCCAAAAGCCCCTTCATTGCTTTGCCGTTGGCAAGGAAGTCGTCCAGCACCAGAACCTTATCGGCAGGGGAGAGGAACTTCTTCGCCAGCGTGATGTCGTACTCCTTGCCGTAGGTGAAGGACTGCACCTTGCTGGTAAACACGTCGCCGTCGATATTTTTGCTCTTTGCCTTCTTGGCAAAAACCACCGGCACCTTGAAATACTGCGCGGTCATACAGGCAATGGCAATGCCGGACGCCTCAATGGTCAGGATCTTGTTGATGCCGTCATCCTTAAAGATGCGGTAGAATTCCTCACCGATCTGGCTCAGCAATTCAACATCCAGCTGATGGTTCAAAAAACAATCCACCTTTAATACATTGCCGGGTCGGACCTGACCCTCCTGCAAAATGCGATCTTCCAACAGTTTCATCTGGCGGCTGCCCCTTTCCGATTTAAAAAACGCACTTGTCGCGTTTGAATTTTCGATGATTTCTTTATATTATGACAAATTTCACGGCATTTTGCAAGGATTTTACAAAGGAAAAATCACATTTTCCCGCATATTCTCACATTGATAAAGTTTTGTAACCTAAATTTGTGGATTTTACCATAATTCACCGCAAAAAAAGCCGGAACACTGGCTATAAATACTCTTGCAAAGTGGAAATTTGCCCGCTATAATAATGAGTATCTTGCAACACAAAGTTGTGCGACTTTCAAGTGTTGCAATCCTTAGGAGGGAAAGAGATATGAAAAAGTTCGTTAGTTCTGTTTTGGCGGCTTCCATGGCTTTGAGCCTTGCCGCCTGCGGCTCCTCTGCCGCTTCTTCCGCTGCGTCCTCTGACGCTGCTGCCTCCACCGGCAGCACCACCGCATCCGCAGACTTCACCCCCATCAAGGTCGGCGGCATCGGTCCTGTCACCGGCGGCGCTGCCATCTACGGTCAGGCGGTCAAGAACGCCGAGGAGCTGGCTGTCAAGGAGATCAACGAGGCTGCCGGTTACACCGTGTTCGACTTCAAGTTTGAGGACGACGAGCATGACGCCGAAAAGAGCGTCAACGCCTACAACAGCCTGAAAGACTGGGGTATGCAGGTTCTGGCCGGCCCCACCACCACTACCCCGTCCCTGGCCGTTGCCGCCGAGACCGCCAATGACAACCTGTTTATGATGACCCCCTCTGCTTCCGCTGAGGCCGTCATCCAGACCGGTGACAACGTATTCCAGATCTGCTTCACCGACCCCAACCAGGGCGTTGCCTCTGCAGACTACATCGCCGATAACGCACTGGGCACCAAGGTCGGCATCATCTACGACTCCTCCGACGCTTACTCCACCGGCATCCACGACAAGTTCAAGGCCGAGGCTGCCGCCAAGGGTCTGGAAGTCGTCGCAGATGAAGCCTTCACCGCTGACAACAAGTCCGACCTGTCCACCCAGCTGACCAAGTGCCAGACTGCCGGTGCCGACCTCGTTTTCCTGCCCATCTACTATCAGGAAGCTTCTCAGATCCTGATCTCCGCCAACAGCAGCGGCTATGCTCCCAAGTTCTTCGGCTGCGACGGTATGGACGGCATCCTGACCATCAAGGGCTTCGACACCTCTTTGGCTGAGGGTCTGATGCTTCTGACCCCCTTCGCCGCTGACGCTGCCGATGAAAAGACGCAGGCTTTCGTCACCGCTTACACCGAAGCCTACGGCGACACCCCCAACCAGTTCGCCGCCGATGCCTATGACGTTGTCTACGCCATCTACGATGCCGTCAAGGCAGGCAACCTGAACGGCGATATGAGCGCCTCCGACCTGTGCGAAGCCCTCAAGACCCAGATCACCGGTATGACCTTTGACGGTCTGACCGGCGAGGGTATGACTTGGGATGCTTCCGGCGCAGTTTCCAAGGCTCCTAAGGCTGTCGTCATCAAAGACGGTGCCTACGCCGCTATGTAAATTTTGTAGCCGATGGCGGCTGCCGGGTCATTATGTCCGACAGCCGTCATTTTATTTTTTGGCAGTAAAAAATTCTTCTGCACGGGCTGCGGCAAAACACCGGCAGGGGATAGAGTGAGGTGTTCTTCGCAATGCAATTTTTCTCTTATCTGATCAGCGGCATCAGCCTGGGCAGCGTCTACGCGCTGATTGCCCTTGGCTACACGATGGTCTACGGCATTGCCAAAATGTTGAACTTCGCCCACGGCGATATCATCATGATCGGCAGCTACATTGTATTTTTCGCGTTTGGCTCGGCAGGGCTGAACCCCATCCTGGCGATCGTGCTGTCGATGGCGGTCTGCACCGTGCTGGGTGTCACGATTGAACGCATCGCTTACCGTCCTCTGCGCGACGCGCCGTCGCTGGCTGTATTGATCACCGCCATCGGTATGAGCTACCTTTTGCAGCAGGTGGCACAGCTTTCCTGGACGTCCAGCCCCAAGAGCTTTACCTCGGTCGTCAAGGGCTTTGCCCCCATCTCGCTGTTTGACGGGCAGCTGCGCATCCCGGCGGAAACGGTCGTCACCATTGCCGCCTGCGTTGTCATTATGATCGCGCTGATGCTGTTTATCAAGTATGCCCCCGCCGGTCACGCCATGCTGGCTGTGTCCGAGGACCGCGGCGCCGCCCAGCTGATGGGCGTCAATGTCAACGCCACCATTTCGCTGACCTTTGCCATCGGCTCGGCGCTCGCTGCCGTTGCCGGTGCGCTGCTCTGCTCCGCCTATCCCACCTTGCAGCCCACCACCGGTGCTATGCCCGGCATCAAGGCATTTGTGGCGGCGGTCTTTGGCGGCATCGGCTCGATCCCCGGTGCGTTCTTGGGCGGCATCCTGCTGGGCGTTATCGAAAACCTGAGCAAGGCCTACATCTCGACCCAGCTGTCCGATGCCATCGTGTTTCTTGTTCTGGTCGTGGTGCTGATCGTCAAGCCCACGGGTCTGCTGGGCAAGAAAGTCAACGTGAAAGTGTAAGGTGGCTGCTATGAATTTCAAAACCATGAAACGCTCCACCAAGAGCAACTTCATCACCTTCGGCATCGTGCTGGGCTTTTATCTGCTGATCCAGATCCTCAGCGCTGCCGGGCTGCTGACCAACTCCTTTGCGGGTCAGCTGGTTCCCATCTGCGCCTATGTGGTCATGGCAGTTTCGCTGAACCTGACCGTCGGTATTCTGGGCGAGCTGAGCCTTGGTCACGCCGGGTTTATGAGCGTGGGCGCTTTTTCCGGCACGCTGGTCTGGGTCTGCCTGTATGACACCGCCTGCCCCAAGCCCTTGGCACTGCTGCTGGCGTTTGTTGTCGGCGGCATTGTGGCGGGTCTGTTCGGCTTTGTCGTCGGCGTTCCCGTTCTGCGTCTGTCCGGCGACTATCTTGCCATCGTCACGCTGGCGTTCGGTGAGATCGTCAAAAACTTTATGAACGCCTGCAACCTCGGCATTGACTCCAAGGGTCTGCATTTTTCCTTAAAGGATACCGACTCGCTGCACCTCGCAGCGGACGGCAAGGTGCTGATCAACGGTGCCATGGGCATCACCGGCATCAAAAAAGCCTCCACCTTTACCATCGGCATCGTGCTGGTCGTGCTGACGCTGGTGGTCATCCTGAACCTTGTCAATTCCCGCGCAGGACGCGCCATCACCTCCATCCGCGACAACGAGATCGCCGCGCGCTCGGTGGGCATCCCCATCACCAAATACAAGCTGATGGCGTTTGTGACCAGCGCCGTGTTTGCCGGTATGGCGGGCGTGCTTTACTCGCTGAACTATTCCTCGCTGGTCGCCAAAAAGTTTGACTACAACACCTCGATTCTGATCCTCGTGTTCGTGGTTCTGGGCGGCATCGGCAACCTGCGCGGCTCGGTCATTGCCGCTACCGTGCTGACCGTGCTGCCGGAGATCCTGCGCAGCATGAACGACTATCGTATGCTGATCTACGCCATCATCCTGATCGTGGTGATGATTTTCGGGCAAAGCCCGCAGATGATCGAATGGCGCAAAAAAGTAACTGCCCGCTTGCGCAAAACGGGCAAGGACGAACCGAAGGGGGTGGCGTAAATGGCACTGTTGGAAGTCAGCAACCTGGGTATTGCGTTCGGCGGTCTGCAGGCCGTGGCGCAGCTTGACCTTTCCATTGAAAAAGGGCATCTGTACGGGCTGATCGGTCCCAACGGTGCCGGCAAAACCACCGTTTTCAATATGCTGACCGGCGTCTACAAGCCCACCGAGGGCAACATCGTGCTGGACGGCAAGGACATTACCGGCAAAAGCCCCGAGCTGATCAGCAAGGCGGGCGTGGCGCGCACCTTCCAGAATATCCGCCTGTTCAACGAGATGACGGTGCTGGATAACGTCAAGGTCGGTCTGCACAACCAGTACAAGTACAATATGTGGACGGGCATTCTGCGCCTGCCCCAGTACCGCGAAATTGAGCATGAGATGAACCGCGAGGCAAAAAAGCTGCTGAAGATCTTTGACTTGGACGGTCAGGCGGACTTAAAAGCCAGCCAGCTGCCCTACGGCAAGCAGCGCAAGCTGGAGATCGCCCGCGCGCTGGCAACCAACCCCAAGCTGCTGCTGCTGGACGAGCCTGCCGCCGGTATGAACCCCAACGAAACCGAGGAGCTGATGCAGACCGTGCGCAGCGTGCGCGACCAGTTCGGCATTGCCGTGCTGCTGATCGAGCATGATATGAACTTTGTTATGGGCATCTGCGAGCAGATCACCGTGCTGGATTACGGGCGCGTGATTGCGCGCGGCGACGGTATGTCGATCCGCAATAACCCCAAGGTCATTGCGGCGTATCTGGGAGGGGACTGACCATGGGCGAATTGCTTTCTGTTAAAAATATCAATGTGTTCTATGGCTCCATCCACGCCATCAAGGACGTATCGTTCCATGTCAACGAGGGCGAGATCGTCACGCTGATCGGTGCCAACGGCGCCGGCAAGACCACCACGATGCACGCCATCTCCGGTCTGTTGAAGCTGCAAAGCGGCGAAATTGACTACAATGGTCAGGTCATCAGCAAGATGGAACCGCACAAAATCATCCGTCAGGGTCTGGCGCAGGTGCCGGAAGGGCGCCGCGTGTTCAGCGGGCTGACCGTGCAGCAAAACCTGCAGATGGGCGCCTACACCCGCCGCGACGGCAAGGACGCCATCCAGAGCGATTACGATATGGTCTTTGACCTGCTGCCCCGCTTAAAAGAGCGCCGCAGCCAGCCCGCCGGTACGCTGTCCGGCGGCGAGCAGCAGATGCTTGCCATGGGGCGCGCCCTGATGTGCAAACCTAAGATGCTGCTGCTGGACGAGCCGTCGATGGGCTTGTCCCCCTTGCTGGTCAAGGAGATTTTTAAGATTATCCGCGAGGTCAACCGCAACGGCGTGACCGTGCTGCTGGTCGAGCAGAACGCCAAGATGGCGCTGGAAATTGCCAACCGCGCCTATGTTCTGGAAACCGGCAGCATCAAGATGGAAGGCGAAGCCACCGAGCTTGCCAACAACATCGAGGTGCGCAAGGCGTACCTGGGCTGCTGATACCAATCACCCCCGGCATCTGCCGGGGGTGATTTCGTTTGCCAAGAAATTTAACCGGGAGATTGCGAACCTTCGGCGGGTTTGTAGGGAACGGTCTTGACCGTTCCGTGCCGTTTGCCCGTTGGGTTGCATTGCCGGGACGGCTGCGGCGGGCGGCATATATGCCGCCCCTACAGACGAACCCGTTATGTTGTTGCAACCGCAAAGCAGCAAGGAGGGGTCAAGACCCCTCCCTACATTACTCTCAACTCTAAAACAAGCGGTGTACCCCCAACGGGGTACACCGCTTGTTTTGTTTATAACAGCGCTGCCGGGGGGCGATCCTGCTCGTCGCCCGGCTGGGAAAGGATATCCATCACCTTATTGTACAAAACGTTGCCGTGCGCAATAAAGTTGTTCTTGACCATCTCCGCCACCAGCTTGTCGGGCATCGCCAGCTCCAGCCGGAACACATCGCCGCCGTCCTCGCCGATGGTACACACCACCGCATAGCCGTCGTCGGTTTCCTGCACCTCGGCGCGGTTCATCGCCGCCTTGTGCCGCCAGCTCTGGATCTGCAAAACGCCGCGGATCGCACTTTCGCGCACGGTGCGGGGCAGATCCTGCGCCAAGGTGGTTGCCACCGTAAAGCCCTTGTCGGTCACGGTGTAGCTGTCGTTTTCGGCGTCGTGCAGCACCAGCTGCTGCTTTTCCACGTCCGCCAGCGCGTCGGCGAACTCAAAATAGTTGACCAGCTGCTCCTGTAACAGCGCGCCCTGCAGCGTTTCCCGGGTGATGGGACCCGCCGTTTTGATCATATAGCACAGCAAAATGCGGATCTGCAAATTGTCGGTCAGTCCGCCGGGCTTGACCCCTGCGGTAAATGCTTCTGCCAAGTGTGTCACATCCTTGCCTTATTCAGTCGTTTTCTTCTATTATACACACTGCTTTTGCGCCTTGCAAGTATTTTAAAAGACCGTTTCGATCTGCTTGCGGCTTTGCGGAGTCGAGTAGATCCACTTTTTGATCCGCCCGCGCGTCACAAAATAGTGCGGCTCAAACCGCAACGGCTGCCCCAGATTCTTGTTGACCACCACCAGCTTGATCTTCATCTTATCGGGCAGGATGTTTTTGATGTACACACTCACGGTCTGCCCCGGCGTCAGGGTGGGGTCCGCCTCGGCAAGCCCGGCAAGATTCGGCGCAATTTCAATAAACACGCCGTACTCCTCCACGCTGCGCACAATGCCCACCACCGTTTCGCCGGGGGCAAAGCAGGCGGCGTTCTCGCTCCAGGTTCCCAGCAGCTCGCGCAGGGTCAGCACGATGCGCCCCTGTGCATCCCGGTTTTTGATGGCGCACAAAAGCTGCTGCCCCACCCGCACCCGGTCGGCGGGGGAGGAAATGCGCGACACCGACAGGCAGTCGATGGGCAGCAGCGCCGCAATGCCGCAGCCGATATCGCAAAATGCGCCAAACCCCTCGATATGCGTCACGGTGCAAGGCAGCACACAGCCCGCCTCCAAGGTATCCAGATACTGCCGCTTGCACTGCCGCTGGGCAGCCGCGCGGGATAACAGGTAGATTTCCTCGCCGTTTTCGTCCCGTTGGCTGCCCGTCACCACAAAGCAGGTCGGGCGTCCCACGCGGGTCAGCACCGCAATGTCCTTGATCTCCTCGCCGGGGGCGGTGTCCACGCACTCGGCAAAGGGCATCCGGGCGCGGTGTCCGGCAATTTCAAACCGCAGGCAGCGGTCGGTGTCATAGGCAAGGGCGGTGCTTTGCAGCACCTCCCCGGCGGCGATGCAGCGCTCCCATTCCGCGGGGGTCAGGGTGTTGGCGTTGCGGCAAAGACCTTCAGCACGATATTCCAGCATTTTCGGTTCCTCACTTCTCATTTGTTTTCCGCAAAAGCGGTTGATAACTTTTATGCACAGGGTTTGCAAATCAGCACAAAACGTACTATAATAGAGGTTGTATATCTGTTCAGAAAGGCGGCTGCATCATGGACGTTCAGGTCGGGGATATCCTGCAAACCAAAAAACCGCATCCCTGCGGGGCAAACCAGTTTGATGTACTGCGTGTCGGTATGGATTTCAAGATCCGCTGCCGGGGCTGCGGTCACGAAATTATGCTGCCCCGCGCCAAGATCGAGCGCAATATCAAAAAAATCCTGCGCGACACCAAGCAGTAGCGCCTCTTGCCGTATTCGCCCAAAACCGTTACCGCAAGGAGAAGCTATGCCCATACAGGATCTGCACGACGTCGAGCGCCGCTACGAGGAGCTGACCTACAAAATGTCCGCGCCCGAGGCTGCCGCCGACGCCAACGCCTACGCGCAGATGATGCGCGACTACAAAGAACTTACCCCCTTGATCGAAGAATACCGCCGCTGCCGCCGCTTGGAGCAGGAGCAGCAGGAGGCGCAGCAGCTGCTGCAGCAGGAGGCTGACCCGGCGTTTACCGCTATGGTACAGCAGGAGCTTTGCGAAATTGCCCGCAATCTGGCGCAAAGCCGGGAGAATCTCAAGCTGCTGCTTTTGCCCAAGGATGCCGATGACGAAAAAAGCGTCATTTTGGAGATTCGCGCCGGTGCGGGCGGCGAGGAAGCTGCCCTGTTTGCCCACAGCCTGTGGCGTATGTACACCATGTACGCCGCCAAGCAGGGCTGGCGGTGCGAAACCATCAGCGAAAACACCACCGAGCTGGGCGGCACCAAAGAGATCGTTTTTTCGGTGGAAGGGGACAGCGTCTACAGCCGCTTAAAGTTTGAAAGCGGCGTCCACCGCGTGCAGCGCGTACCCGAAACCGAAACCCAAGGGCGCATCCACACCTCCACCGTGACGGTCGCCGTTATGCCCGAAGCGGAGGAAGTGGAGTTTGAGCTGAACCCCAAGGACCTGCGCATCGACACCTTCCGTTCCTCCGGCGCAGGCGGTCAGCACATCAACAAGACCTCCTCCGCCATCCGCGTCACCCACCTGCCCACCGGCACGGTGGTGGAATGTCAGGATCAGCGCAGCCAGCGCGAAAACAAGGAACGCGCCCTAAAGGTCCTGCGCAGCCGTCTGCTGCAGCAAAAGCAGGACGCCTACGACGAAGCCTACAACGCCCAGCGCCAGAGTCAGGTCGGCAGCGGTGACCGCAGCGAAAAGATACGCACCTACAATTTCCCGCAGGATCGCGTCACCGACCACCGCATCGGTCTGACGCTGCGCAACCTGCAAGGCGTGCTGGACGGCGACCTTGACCGCGTCATCGAGCCGCTGATTTTGGCTGACCGGGAAGAAAAATTAAAGCAGAATCACGAGGATACACCATGAAAACGCAAGTTTTACCTGTCAATGATGCGTCGGTAGCGCTGGCTGCCGAGCTTTTGCAAAAAGGGGAGCTGGTCGCCCTGCCCACCGAAACGGTCTACGGCATTGCCGCCGATGCCCGCAACGGCGCGGCTGTGGAAAAAATTTTTAAAGCAAAGGGCCGCCCCCAAGATAACCCCCTCATCGTACACATCTGCGGTATGCAGATGCTGGACGGCATCGTGTCCGAGGTACCCGCGCGCGCCCAAAAGCTCGCCGCCGCCTTCTGGCCGGGTCCGCTGACGATGGTTATGCCCAAGGGCAGCGAGGTCAGCCCCGTCACCTGCGCCGGGCTGGATACCGTGGGCGTGCGTATGCCGTCCCACCCGGTGGTGCAGGCGGTCATCCGCCAAAGCGGGGTGGCGTTTGCCGCGCCCAGCGCCAACCTGTCCGGCAAGCCCAGCCCCACCAACGCCGCCGACACGCTGGCGGATATGGACGGTCGGCTGCCGCTGATCCTCGACGGCGGCGAGAGTGCCGTCGGTGTCGAGTCCACCGTCATTTCGGTGGTGGGGGAGAAGCCGATGCTGCTGCGCCCCGGTTACATCACCAAGGAGCAGCTGGAAGCTGTCTTGGGCGAGGAAGTCATCGTAAGCCCCGCCATCCTCGAAAAGCTCAAGGACGGCGAAATTGCCCGCAGCCCCGGTATGAAATACAAGCACTACGCCCCCAAGGCGCAGGTCACGATCTTGCGCGGCAGTCTGGACGCCTACACCGCCTATGTCCGCGCCCATGCCGAGCCGGGCGTCTGGGCGCTCTGCTTTGACGGCGAGGGCGAAACGCTGCCCGTGCCGTACATCGAATACGGCAAAAACCACGACGGTGCCACCCAGGCGCACCACCTGTTTTCTGCCCTGCGTGAGCTGGACAAGCAGGGCGCGCGCATCGTGTACGCCCGCTGCCCCGAGCAGGACGGCGTTTCGATGGCGGTGTACAACCGGCTGATCCGCGCGGCGGCGTTCCGGGTGGAGGATGTATGAAAATCATCGGAATTACCGGGCGTTCCGGCTGCGGCAAATCCAGTGCGACAAAATTTTTAGCCGCGCAGGGGTATCCTTGTATTGACGCAGACCTCATTGCCCGCGAGGTTTTGCTGCCCGGCTCACCCTGTCTGCCGCCTTTGCAGGCGCAGTTCGGCGCGGACATCGTGGACGAAGCAGGGCAGCTGCGCCGCCGCCTGCTGGCGGACCGCGCCTTTGCCACCCCGGCAGGCACACGCACCCTGACCGCCGTGACCCAGCCGGAAATTTTAGCCCGCATCGAGCATCGCCTGCAGGATGCCGAAGTCGCCGGGGCAGCGCTTGCCTTTGTGGACGGCGCAGTCCTTGTAGGCACCCCCTTTGAAGCCCGCTGCGACGGCATTTTGCTGATTTCCGCCCCGTATGATACCAGCGTTGCCCGCATCTGCGCGCGGGACGACATTGCGCCCGAGATGGCGCGCCGCCGTCTGGATGCGCAGACCCCCGTGGAAACGCTGCGCGCTGCTGCCCGCTGGGAGCTTGTCAACGACGGCACCGAGGCGCAGCTTCAGGATAAGGTCAGCTGCCTTTTGCGGCAGCTGCGGGAAGGAGGCTTATGACCCACCGACAACAAAAATATCGAACCCGGCACCCGCTTCTGCGCTGGCTGGCGGTGCTGATTGCCCTTGGCATTTTGCTGGTTTCGGTTTTCTTCCGCAGCCGAATTGCCCGCGCCCAGTACCCCTGCCGCTACGCCGACACGGTGACCCGCTATGCCGAACTATACGACATAGACCCGCTGGTTTTGTACGCCTTTATCCGCACCGAGAGCAACTTCAACCCCAACGCGCAGTCCGGCGCCGGGGCAAGGGGACTGATGCAGATCACCGAGGTCACCTTTGACTGGATCAAGCTGAAGATCGCCCCCGATGAAGCGCTTACCTTCGACGATCTGTTTGACCCCGAAACCAACATCCGCTTCGGCAGCTATTTTGTGGCGTACTGCCTGCAGCGCTACGGCGGCGACCTTGCCACGGCAGCTGCCGCCTACCACAGCGGCGTGGGTACGGTGGACGGACTTCTGGCGGACAGCGCCTGCTCGCCCGACGGGCAAACGCTTTCGCACTACCCGTACCCGCAGATGCGGCGGTATGTACACAAGATCACCACAGCCTACCAACGGTATCAAGAGATTTACTCTGATCCATAAACAGCGATGCCGCACACTTTGCGGCACCGCGGAAGTAAGAAGAAGAAAGGAATTTCCTATGAAGACGACCGAAGAACTCAAAGCCCTGCTCTACAAGAACGAGAGCGTAGCCGACCTCGTCCCCGATGCACTTGCCGCCGCGCAGGATTTCTGCGAGGGCTACAAGGCATTTCTGGACGCCGCCAAGACCGAGCGTGAAGCCACCAAGACCGCCGAAAAGCTGCTGCTGGATGCCGGCTACCGCCCCTTTGTCGCCGGCGAAACGCTGAACCCCGGCGATAAGGTCTACGCCATCAACCGCGCCAAGTGCGTGCTGGCAGCCACCATCGGCACCAAGAGCCTGGAGGAAGGCTTCCACCTGAACATTGCCCATATCGACTCTCCCCGCCTGGATTTGCGCCCTGTGCCGGTCTTTGAAAAGGAGGACTTCGGCTACCTGCGCACCCACTACTACGGCGGCATCCGCAAGTACCAGTGGCCCACCATCCCGCTGGCGCTGCACGGCGTGATCTTCCGCGCTGACGGCAGCCAGGTGGATGTCTGCATCGGCGAAAAGGACGACGACCCCGTATTCTGCATCACCGACCTGCTGCCCCATCTGGGCGCCAAGCAGAGCGCCAAGACGCTGGCAGAGGGCATCACCGCCGAGGATCTGAACGTTCTGATCGCCTCCACCCCCATTGCCGATAAGGACACCGAGAAGCGCGTCAAGCTGAACGTTCTGGCGATGCTCAACGAAGCCTACGGCATCACCGAGCGCGACTTCACCCGCGCCGAGATCGAGGTCGTTCCCGCCCACAAGGCACGCGATATCGGTCTGGACCGCGCTATGATCGGCGCTTACGGTCACGATGACCGCGTGGACGCTTACCCCGCCCTGATGGCGGAGATCGGCGTCAAGAACCCCGCCTACACCAGCGTCTGCGTGCTGACCGATAAAGAGGAAACCGGCTCCGACGGCGTCACCGGTCTGAACAGTATGTACACCTTCCACTTCCTGCAGCAGCTCTGCGCCGGGCAGGGGGCTGACTACATCACCGCCTGCAAGGCTGCCAAGTGCCTGTCTGCCGACGTTACCGCCGCCTATGACCCGACCTTTGCCGACGCCTTTGAGCCGGACAACGGCACCTACGCCGGGCGCGGCGTGGCGGTGTACAAGTACACCGGCTCCCGCGGCAAGGGCGGCACCAGCGATGCCAGCGCCGAAACCGTCAGCTACCTGACCCGCCTGATGGACAAGAACAACATCGTCTGGCAGATCGGCGAAATGGGCAAGCTGGATCTGGGCGGCGGCGGCACCGTTGCCAAGTATGTGGCAAACCAGGACATCGACACCATTGACATCGGTGTGCCGGTGCTGTCGATGCACGCCCCGTTCGAGGTCGTTTCCAAGGCGGACGTCTATATGGCGTACCTGACCTTCAAGGCGTTCTGCGAGGATGCCGAGTAAAAGGCAAAAATCCCGCAAATTTTTCTGAAAAAGTGTTGACAAAGCCTCTCCCGTTTGTTATAATACCAACTGTCGCCGGAACAAAGCGAAGCGACAGTCTGGGGGATTAGCTCAGCTGGGAGAGCGCTTGCATGGCATGCAAGAGGTCACCGGTTCGATCCCGGTATTCTCCACCACAAGACCGCAACTGCAAGGTTGCGGTCTTTTTCTTTTGAAAAAAACAAAACCGGGCAGGGTATAACCCCTGCCCGGTTTGCGTACTTGTTATGCTCGGCACAATTCTTTTGCGGACTTTTCGGGATTTCCGCTGCCGATTTTATCCGTTTTGTATTGCGTCCCGGCGTTATTTTTGCACGCTGCTGCGGTAAACCGCCAGCGAAACCACCGCCGCCAGCACCTCGGTGATCCAAAATGCGTGCCATACCGCCGCCACGCCGAACACCCGGCACAGCAGCCAAGCCGCCGGCATAATGACCACCGTATACCGCACCAAAGAGATCACCAGCGATGCCGTGCCTTTGCCCAAGCCTTCCAACGCGCCGCACGCCGTCACCGACACACAGGACACCACAAAGCCTATACTTATGCAGTGCAGCGCCTGTTCGCCAATGGCGATCGTTGCCGCATTGGCGGTAAACAGTCCCATAATATTGCCCGCAAAGCACTGGCACGCCACCGTGCCTGCCGCCATAATGGCGGCGCTCAGCCCCAGCGTGATCTCAAAGATTTTTTTGACCCGCTTGCTTTCTCCCGCGCCGTAATTGTAGCCGATCAAGGGGCGCATCCCCTGCACAATGCCGTTGGCGGGCATATACAAAAAGGTCTGCAATTTGTAATATATGCCCAGCACAACAACATAGCTCTGCGAATATCCCGCCAGCAGCCCGTTCAAAAACGATACCAGCAGCGACGGCAGCGCCAAATTCAAAATGGCGGGTATGCCGATGCCGTACAGCTGCCGCGCCATCCGCGCCTGCGGGCGCAGGTATCTGCGGCGCAGATGCACCGGCAGCTGCATACGCGGGCAGACCAGCAGGTACATAACCACCGTCGTCGTCTGCCCGATACCCGTTGCCAGCGCCGCACCGGCAATGCCCAGCGCGGGCAGCGGTCCCCAGCCGAAGATCAGGATCGGGTCCAGCACAATGTTGACCACCGCGCCCAGCATCAGCCCCGCCATGGTCAGCTTCATCCGCCCGACAGACTGCAAAATTTTCTCCACCGCCAGCGATGCCATCAGCACCGTGGAAAACGAAAACACAATGCCCGCATAGGTTCCGCCCAGCGCCACGATCGCCGCATTGTCGGTGAACAACCGCAGATACGCGGGCATCAGCGGAATGCTTACGGCGGTCAGCACCAGCCCGTGCAGCAGCGAGATGACCAGCCCCTGCGTTGCGGCGCGGTCTGCCTGCTCTTGGCTGCCCGCGCCCAGATGCAGCGCAATCATCGCGTTGATGCCCACGCCGAAGCCGATGGCGATGGAGTTGATGAGGTTCTGCACCGGGAACACCAGCGACAGCGCCGTAAAGGCATCCTCGCTGATTCTGGCGATAAACAGGCTGTCCACAATGTTGTACAGCGCGTTTACCAGCATGGAGATGACCATCGGCAGCGACAGCGACATCAGCAGGGGAAAGACCGGTTTTTCTTTCATATAGGTTTCCTGCACGGGGGTTCCTCCTTTTTGCACACAAAAAAGCCACACAACGACCCAAAAAAGAATCGTTGTGTGGCGAAAAGTAGTCTTGACTGTAAAAATCCACACAAGGGGCGCGGCGCGGTGCGCTGCCCTTGTTTTAGTGGGGATATTTTACCACGTCATTTGCGCTTTGTCAAGCGGTTATTTTTTGCGCACGGCAAAGCCGAACGCCGTACCGCACACGCCGCCCACAATGTGCATAAAGTTGGCGACATTGTCCTGCACAAACAGGATGGCATACACCTGCTGCCCCAGATACAGCGCGCCCACCAGCAGCAGCGTGATCGGCACCCCGCCGCCGCGGCTGCCGGCAAGGCTGGCGAGCATGATCAGCATAAACACAATGCCGGATGCCCCCAGCAGCGCACTGGCAGGGAAAAACACGCACTGCAAAATGCCGGAAATCAGCGCCGTTATGGCAATGCCGCACAAAAGCGTGCGGCTGCCGTATTTTTCCTCCAGCGGCGGGGCAACGACCAAAAACAGCAGCATATTGTTGATAAAGTGGTTCCAGTCCGCGTGTCCCAGCACATGACCGAACAGCCGCAGATAAAACAGCGGGTCTGCCAGGGACGAGCGGTAGACGCAGAAAAACATCCGCGTGCTTTGTCCCCCGGTAAATATACCCAGCAGCAGCGCCGCCAGCGAGGCAAAGAAAAAGCTCAGGGTGACCGGCGCGTTGTACTGCAATTTTATGGTGCGGCGGCTCATAGGACAACAGCTCCTTTTGCTTATTTTTGCTATTATATTTTTGCTATTATATTTTTGCTATTATACCACGCAGATGCGCCTGTTGTCGAGTTCCCGCCGAGATTTTTGCCGCAAAGGGCTTGACTTAGCCTTAAAAATCTGTATAATAATAGTGTTATCCCTTTGCTGGTGTGGCTCAGTCGGTAGAGCAGCTGATTCGTAATCAGCAGGTCGCCGGTTCAAGTCCGGCCACCAGCTCCAACGAAAATCCCCGATACATCGTTATTTTTCGATGTATCGGGGATTTCTTTTTGTCTGTATTCAAACTCATTTTGACGCGAATGGTCATAATTTGGGCATAAATTTTTTCAAAACAGCTTTTTCACCCTATATTTTGCCGCTGGCGAATCCTTTCAAAAACATTGCCCAGCGCATCCGCTGCCGCCGCATCAGACGAACGAATCATAGCGGCATAGATGTTTGTGGTCGTAGAAACCTGCGCATGACCCAGACGTCCCGCAACCGTTGTCGCCGGGACGTGTGCCGCAATCAGCAACGCCGCGTTGGAATGGCGCAGACTATGAAAGCGGCACGGCGGCAGGTTATGCTCCCGCAAAAATTCAGGAAACCAGGAGGAAACCTTGTTCGGGTCAATCGGGTTTCCGTCCTGCTTAGTAAACAGCAGGTCGTTCTTTACCCGCCTGCCTCCTTCCACCGTGATTTCCCGCTGCCAATAAGTACCCACCTTGATGCGCTCCCGCATTTGCCACTGCTTATAATCCCGCAGCAGTTCTATACAGTCGTCGCTCAGCCTTATGCAGCGACGGCTTTTTTTCGTTTTGGGATAGTCGAAAATCATTCCCTTGTGCGGGATATACGCAAGGTTTCGGTTGATTGCCAACACACCGGCATCTAAATCTATATCCGACCAACGCAAGCCGCAGATTTCGCCCCGCCGGGCGCCCGTAAATAAGGCGATCTGCGTAATTACAGACATCTGCACAGGCGCATCCCGCAACGCCTCCAGCAAGGTGGCAATTTGCAGCTCGTCCAGAAACTCCACATCGATTTCATCCAGCTTGGGCGGCGTGACACGATCGCAAGGGTTTTCATCCATAAGCTGCCACCGCACCGCTGTGCTGAACATGGATGAAAGCATTAAATGATAATGTCGCTGACTGTTTGCGCTGAGCGTATCGCCGCCGGAGCAGATGAAGGCTCTGGTAAACGCCCAGCCCGCCGCACTGGCTATTTTCTCGGCAGTTCTCTTGGAAACGTTGCGTCCTGCCATTGCCTCCGACAGCGTTCGCTCCGAAATCCCGGCGGCTTGCCGCAGCACCTGCCGCGTACCTTTGGGAAAGGCTTCCACAAACGCTGCCCGCGCCCTGTACTTGGAATCTTCCCGAACACCGGGCTGTGCCAACTGGCTGTAAAATTCCTGAATGTGACCGGGACGCAGTTTCGACAGCTTGATATGCCCCAGCGCAGCAGACACACGCGGCATCAGTTTTCTGTACCCGTCCACCGTGTATGCCTTTAGTTGTCTTTCGCAGTAGTCGCTCATCCAGCGTTCGGCAAGACCGTCCACCGTTAAATCATTCGCGGTAAACAGACCGTCTTGAACACGTCGTTCAAAGTCGTCCGCGAACTCCTGCACGGCTTTTGCTTCTTGCCGTGCGGTCAGCTTTGGCGGCGGTGTAAACGTTGCCGAACGGTAGACGTACCGACCATCTGCGGCAATCCCGGCGGATACCTTCACACGGTAGGAGGCGGAGCCGTCTCTATTTTTGCGTTTCGTTATGTTTGCCATAGTCTTAACCTCCTAACCACTTTTTCTCTTTATTTGTTCTTTTTAAAAAATTGTAATATAGAGTTAGATTATCAACGGTCGGTCTTTCTCTTGCTGCACATTCTAATCCTATATTTTCCTTTTCAAACTCCGGTAGAAATTTACTGCTGTGCAGCTGCGCAGAAACTGTATTGCTTGCCTTTGTCCGGATGATACCTCTAAGTCGTGTACAGTTCTGCATAATTTGCCGCACCGCTTGTTCGCAACTTTTATTTTCGCCCTTCAGAATTTCGCCACAACACGGGCTAATCTGCTTGCAATACTGGTTCTTCAGACTCTTTGTGGCGAACCAACGCCCACAATGGCGACATTTCACAAGCTTAAACCCATAGTAGCTATAGTAATAAAGCAACGCTACCATTACTTGTGTAACGTTTGTCAAATCGTCAAATTCCATACTTGTTGTATCATTGATGCTAACAGGCAGATAGTTCGACTTCATGCGGCTTGCTATGCGAATTTTGTCGACATCTTGCAATGAAAACGCAACAGATTCCTTACCGTCAAAGTATTCACGGAAGAAAAGCAATGTATGCCCTCTTTCAACACGTCCAAGCAATTTGTAGGATGTTGCAGGATGAATATCTTTGCCGGTCATTGCGTTACGCATATAGTTGATACAGTTTGTAACTATGGCATCCTCATTAAAATTGGGGTAATGTCTTTCTAAAGAATTGTATATAAGACCAAAGCAGTTTTCGGTTTTTATTTTCCAGGGAGGCTGTGTATTGTCATTCCTGATAGTGGTAGTTTGTTCTGTGATACAAATATTCACCCGGGCTATGACCTCACTTTCTTATAAAAATGTTTCCTTTCAATTACATTTTAGCATAACAAATTTACAAAGTCAACAACGTTGTTGCGCGGTATACTTTAGGCACGATGAAAGAACATCGAACGAAATTGACTGAGGTGATTTTCTTGCGACAGACAAACGCAGACATTCGAAAGGCTGTTGCCGGGCGTGGTTTCACGCTTTGGCAGTTAGCCGCAACACTTGGCATCACCGACAGCACCCTTTCCAGAAAGCTGCGAATGGAGCTATCCCCAGCGGAAAAAGCGCGAATGATGGCGGCTGTTGATGAGATGGAAAAGCGATTTGGAGGTGAAGCAAAATAATGCCGATTGAATTTCCACGAATGGCAACCGTTCAAGAGGCTGCCGCAACGTCCGGCATTGCCGTGTATCGCATTCGGCAGTTGTGCAAGTCCGGCACAGTGCGCAGCGTCCAGTGCGGGCGTAAAGTGCTGGTCAATATGAGCAGCCTTGCGGCGTGGATGCAGGGCGACGCAGAGGCGACACAGCCCGGTATCCGCCGGGTGGGGATATGAACAAGAAAAAGCCGCCCCGGTGCTGGAACACCGAAAGCGGCAGGGGCGGGAACAATGCAGCGCATAGCTTTTCCCGCCTCCCATTGTACCATTTTTGAGGGAGTTTTACAATGCAAAATGTTTCTGATTTTCTCGGGCACGGCGCGGAACACGCAATTCCTGCCGCCACTCTTGCAGCTGTTGCGAGCGTGACACCGCGAGAGTTGCGCCGCCGAATTATGGTAGAGCGCGATTCTGGCACTTTGATTCTTTACCAGCCCGGCGGGTCAAAAGCTGGTTACTATTTGCCATCACTCGACCCGGAGCAGGCTGAACAGGAAGTTGCAGCGTTTTACCGTGTACAGCGGGCGCGGTGCTTGCACGGACTACGGGCTATTGGAGCCGCCGGGCGGTTCTTAAAAATCCCGGCGGGGCAGCTTGGACTTGATGATTTATGAGCCGGAAAAAGGCAAGGCCGACTTATAAGCTGCCATATTGGTGTGCGGGAACAATCGACAGCACAGAGCCGATTTTTATACAGCTTGGCGCGAAGTTGATGCAGCACCCCGCATTTCTTTCGTTGTCGGTGTCAGACCGTTGGTGCTATCAATGTATGATTTTGGAAGCCAAAGGAAAACCAAACTTTCAGTTTGCCCGGCGGACAGCAGAAAAATACGGGATTCCAGAGCAAACACTATATCGCAACGTCAAAGCACTTAAGGTTGCCGGCTTTATTGACTTGGTTGCAAGCGGGCGAACAAACAAGACCGCGTCAGATTACGTCTTTTCCGTTCGTTGGAAAAGTCCGCCTTAAAGCTGTAATGGGTGGCTTATATTTTAATATGTCTACCAAAATGGTAGAACCCTAAACGTCAAAAAACTCACTGGTTCTACCAAAATGGTAGAACGTTACATAGAATACATCGCATTTTTTGGGGTATCTTCTACCAAAATGGCAGAACCCTTCTACCATTTTGGTAGAGCGAAAATGCTTTTGGGTCTATTAAGCAGCATAAAACGACGTTCAAAGACGACCGTCGACCATTGTACACGACCGTTGACGGTCGTAAACCCAACAAAACCCAAACTAACCCAACAAAACCCAAACTAACCCAGCAAAGCAGAGCAAGACAGAGCAAAACACAGCAAGGCAAAGCAAAGCGGGACAGGCTTTACAGCGTGGGACAGCTACGGCAGCACAAGCGAAAAGCCAAAGCGACACTTTATATGATATCAGCAAGCCAAAAGCCACCTAAAAACGGACGAAACAGGGCGAATAGACGCATTCAGAAACGAGGTGATACAGATTACATTGAAGCAAGAAAAGGCGCTCACAGCGCTTTTGACGTGTCCCACAGCAAGAGCAGCAGCCAAAGCGGCAGGGATTGACGAACGAACGCTGCGCCGATACTGGCAAGACCCAGAATTTTTGCGGGAATACCGTAAACGCTGTGCGTCTATGTTGGAGCAAGCAACAGACCGAGCAAAGCAGACTTTACCTCCGGCAGTTGAGCGTCTAGCGCTTATTGTCTCGGACGATTCTGCACCAGCACAACAGCAGATAGCAGCCGCCCGCGCCGTGCTGGAATACGGCTTGCGGCTGATTGAAGCCAACGATTTTGAACAGCGCTTGCGGGCGCTGGAAGAAAGGAAGGAACATTGAAAAAAGACTTTACAGCCCGATTAAAGGCGCTGGAGGATTCCCTGACAGCGCAAGACCCTGTTGCAATTGTTGAGCCTGTTCCCGGCGGCTACCTGCTAAAAACTGGCGAACAAAAAGGCGCGATTGTAACGATGAACGAATTACACCAGCGGTACGATGTTGTGATTATTGACGATGTGCCGCGAATATAAAGAAAGCAAGTGACGGTATGGAAATTTTCAGTCAGGAACATTTTGAATTGATTGTGCGCAAATCTTTGCCGCCCGGTGTGCCGGATTCTCTTGTTACAAGCAGTGCAAAGGATATGCGGTATTATCTTTTGCAAGGCTTTGATGCAGGTATTGCAGGGGAAACGCTGCCGCCATTCAAAAAAGACCGAAAGGCAAGCCGGAACGGGCAACGCTATGCAAAAAGCCTATACGATATGTACGCAATCGGCTATCGGCTGGGTAAAGGGGTGATATAATTTTGGATGTCTTTGATCTGTGTGCAAAAATCAGTCTGGACAAAAGCGAATACGAAAAGGGTCTTGACGACGCCAAAAAAAGCACAGGCGGTTTTCTTGGGGTGTTTGGCAAGGTGGGAACAGTTGCATCCGCAGTGGGCAAAGGTATTTTTGATGTAACTGAACGTGTCGTTAAGGTGTCGGCTGCCGCTACCACAGCGGGCGCGGCGGCAGTTTCGGCGCTGACAACTCTTGCCGTAAACAGCTATGCAAACTATGAGCAGCTTGTCGGCGGCGTGGAAACGCTGTACAAAAGCAGCGCGGACACGGTTCAGAAATATGCCGCCATTGCTTATAAAACGGCGGGTATGTCTGCAAATGACTATATGGAAACGGTAACGTCTTTTTCGGCTTCGCTTGTGTCCAGCCTTGCCGGTGATACGGCAGCGGCGGCAGAGCTTGCAAACACTATCGTTTTCGATATGTCCGATAATGCAAATAAGTTTGGAACGGATATGGAGAGCGTACAGGCTGTATATAATTCTCTTTCAAAGGGACAGTTTCAGACTTTGGACAATCTGAAACTTGGCTATGGCGGCACAAAGCAGGAGATGCAGCGCCTACTTGATGACGCGAATAAGCTGAACGCCGCGCAGGGAAGATTCACCAAATACAGCATTGACAACTATGCTGACATTGCAAACGCAATTCACGATATTCAAACAGAAATGGACATTACCGGCACAACGGCAAGAGAAGCGTCGTCCACAATACAGGGCAGCACCAGCGCGGCAAAAGCGGCGTGGTCTAACCTTGTAACGGGCGTGGCAGATGACAACGCAGACTTTGTTTTGCTTGTCAATGATTTTGTTGACAGCGTCGGAACGGCGGCGCAGAATATTTTACCCCGCATTGAAATTGCCTTAGACGGCGCGGCAAAGCTGATTGAACACCTTGTTCCGCCCATTATGGCAAAGCTTCCCGCCTTGATCGAAACGGTTCTGCCAAAGCTGGCACGGTCTGCCGTGAACATTGTGCAGAAACTTGTATCGGAAATCAGGGCAAACGCGGGCAAACTCATTGATTCGGCGGTTCAAATTATTACTGTGCTAGGCAATGGCATTTATCAGATGCTGCCGACTGTTGCACAGTCTGCTTTGCAAATCATCCTGACGATGGTTTCAAAGCTGAACGAAAACTTGCCGCAGATGCTTGATACCGCCGGGCGAATGTTGATTGCGTTTGTACAGGGAATTTCAAACCACTTGCCGGACATTGTAAAAGCAGCCGGGTCTATAATCGGAACGCTGCTGACCTACTTTGTAAATCATCTGCCGGAAATTGTAAACGGCGCGTTAGAGATGGGCGGCGCGATTGTTGACGGCATTATGCAAGGAATTTCCGCCGCTTGGGACGGTCTTGTTAGTTGGTTTAACGGTATATTCAACAGTCTGTTCGGAAATCGTTCTGTAAACGTTAATGTGAACGGAGCAAGCGGCAGCAGCCGCCGCCACGCCGGCGGTCTGGATTATGTGCCGTATAACGATTATGTTGCAAATCTGCACAGGGGCGAAATGGTGCTGACAGCGCGAGAAGCCGACGAATACCGCAAAAACGGCGTACAGAGCGGCACGGGCTTTGTGGTAAACCAAACCATTTACGCCGCAAAGCAAACGCCTGTAGAGCTTGCAGCAGCCACGCGGGCGGCATTCCAGCGGGCGAGGTGGGCAACAGTCTGACAGACCAGCCCGGCGGGCAAGTTGGACGTTCTGGACGGCAAGGAACTGTTTGCAGATACAATCGAAGAATAACGCGCGTACCGTGTCAATGAATTAAATCACCCCCGGCGGGACGAACCGCCGGGGGCTTTTACATACTTTGAGCATCGCAACGCCACAGCGCGAGAAACGCGCCCGCTTTGGCGTTGCAGGTCTGTTTAATATAATTTGCCGTCTGGAACGCAGAACGCGCCACAGAGCCTTGCAGGGACTTTACAGCGCATCGCCCTATTCTTTACCATCATTCCCGGCGGGTACGCCTTGCAGCTTTTCCAGAGGCGCCGCCCGCTTGCTTTCCGTGCTGGGGTCTGTCTGACCTGCACCGGGCGGTTTCCACAAAAAAGGGGAACGCCGAAGCGTCCCCGAATAAGCGTTAATATCTGTTGTAAATCTGCCCGCGATTTCCGGCATCCACGACCCGCACAATCAACTGCCCGTTGTCCACCGTGTAGATAATGCGGTAGTCACCCACACGCAGCCGAAAGAAGCCCGGATGTCCTTTCATCTGTTTTCGGTCTCCCTCGTCGGGGAGTTTGGCGATTGCCTTTAAGATTCTGGTTTCATCCGGGCGCGGCAGCTTTTTAAGGAATTTTTGCGCGTCCTTTTCAATCTTGATTTGGTATTTCATAACGCAATACCTTCCTGCGCCGCGAACTCTTCTAGGCTGATGCTTTCGTGCTTGTCGGTCGAATCATCCTTTAGATAATCGTCAACCAGCTTTTCACAGAAACGATCATCTTCTAGTTCATCGTCAAACTCTACGCCGCGCAGAAACATCAAAATAGCCTGCATCTTGTAATCTGGCAAGGTATCAATAATCTGCTTTGCCTGCTCTCTCTCACTCATAATAGCGCCCCCTTTTACGGCTTCTCTTTGTTTAACTGTTGGCTTATGGCTGCCACAATATACGCATTCAGGCTCACTCCCTCTGCATCGGCAGCGGCTTGAACTTCATCCTTTGTCGGGCTGGTATCCTTCTTCAACACGAGGTTTACACGGTCATAGGCTTTTGCAATATATTTATTCTGCGCTCTGGTTTGTGCTTTTCCCATCGGGTACACCTCCAATCCATCTATAACTATTATATACCGTAATGTATCGTTGTGCAACTATAAAATTTACACTATATCGTTACGCAATATTTGTGCAAAACGTCTATTGAATATCGTTGCGCAACGATGTATAATAAAGATGTCGAAAGGGAAAAGGTCAAGGCGGACGTCAAGCGAAAGCCCACCAGAAACGCCAGATAAGACGCGGACAGGATTGCTAGAACCTCACAGAGCGCAGACAGCACCGAGCCACCGCGAACCTTAACCCCCAACGGCAAAAAGAAAAGCGCCCGGCATAGCTACCAACTACACACCGAGCGCACCCCACACAACAGGGCAGACCCATTATAGCACGGTCTGCCCCAAAATGTAAAGGAGCAAGCAATGAAGCAGTATGACCTTAGCGCAATTATGAGCCGTGCGTGGGCGATTTTCCGTAAAGGAGGGATAGTATTTGCCGAAGCCCAGCACAGGGCGTGGCAGAGCGCCAAAGCCCGCCCACAGAACGCGGCAGCGATTGCAGCCGCCAAAGCATCCGCCGGGATTGCAGAGGATTGCAAAACGTGGGCTGACTGGAAAACGGCGGGCTATGAAGTGATTCACGGCAGCAAGGCGCTTTTCCGCGCTGTCCTGATCTGGGCAAGTCACGGCGATGGCAAGACGTACACGGCTAGCTTTTTTGGCGCAAGCCAAGTGCAGCCGATTGAAGCATAACAACCAAATAAATAAAGCTGCGCTAACGGCTTGACGGGCTTGCGAGGTATACACAATGGATAGAGATACATTATTGGAATCCACAAACACCGCGAAAGCCGGTGACCGGTGCGAGAATGCCTATTGGTTAGCAGCAGCGGCAAACGCACTTGCACACGAGCTTGTATACGCCAACAAGGAGCAAGTCGGGCAGTATGACGCATGGCAAGTTGCTGCAATGATTGAAGCCGCAACAGATGCAGCAATGATGGAAGTTTCAATATTGAGCGAGCATTTTTGTGAGGAAGCGATGGAAAAGGCAGAGAAAGCCAACCAGCAGCGTGAGGGCTACACCCCGAAAGATTGACCCCGTGCGCCAACACTCCCGGCGGGAAGAACTCATAACAGGCAGAGCGCCCTTAGCAGGGCGCTTTTCCTATTTATGGGACTGCAAAAATGGTCATAATTTGGGCATAATTCTATTAAAAACCACTGAAAGTGACTAAACGACACTTAACACAGATTGTCATAATATCGCAAAATACTGCACGATATTTAACGACACAACGCGAAGAAACGGCGATTCGTAATCAGCAGGTCGCCGGTTCAAGTCCGGCCACCAGCTCCAAAGAAATCCCCGCGCGGTTCCGAAATCGGAACCGCGCGGGGATTGTTTTTTATTCCGGCTGCTGTGCAGGGGGTTCGCTCTCAGACTTGGCTTCCTGATTTACCACCGGGATGAACCGCTTGGCAAACTTGTTTTCGCCGCGGCTCTTCACATAAAAGTACCCGATAATCGAGAAGGTCAGCGCACCGATAAAATTGACGAACAGATCCTCCATCGTGTCCAGCAAGCCGATATCCAGATACCCGCCCAAGCCCAGCGCGGTCTGGGTTCCGTCCGCCTGCACAATGATGACATCCGTTATATTTTTGATCACCACCGGGTGGTTGCCGCCGGGGGCGTCCAGCATAATGCTGCCGATGGCGCTGACCACCGTGTCCTTTTGCATATCCAAAAAGAACAGCTGATCCATCGTACACTCAAAAAATTCCCAAATGACGCCGACCGTCATCGAGAAGCAGAACGCCACGATCGCCATATACAGCGGCGACAGGTTGAACCGCTCGCTGCTGCTGCGGTTCAGAATATCCACCAGCGAAAAGCCGATCGCCGCGCACAAAAAGCCGTTCAGCGTGTGCAGCACGGTATCCCAATAGGGGAAGGTGACGTAATACGCACCGATCTCTCCCAGAATTTCCGCCGCATAGATAAACAGCAAAATGATGATCTCCAGCGTGTTGGGCAGCTCCACGTCCAGCTTGCGCTTCATAACGCTGGGCATCATAAACAGCAGCAGCGTCAGCACGCAAAGGAACACGTTTTCAAAATTGCGATTGAAGATCTGCGCCAGCATCACCAGCACCACCGAGGTGCGCAGCAAAATATACACCGGCGTTACCGAGCGTTTCTCCTTCCACAGGTGTCGGGCTTCTCTGCGCAGGGGCTGTTTTTTGTTGTCCATGGGCATCGGTCAATCCTCCAGCGAAAAGTCTTTGGGGTCAAGGTCCGGCAAAACCTGACGGCGGGGTACGCGCAGAAGCGGGTCATAGCTGAACCTGCGGCAGCAGTAATAGGGCGATACCACGCCCTTATTTTTGCACAAAATCATCTTGGGGTCCGCCGCCGGGGTGCCGTGCAAGCAGTAGGCGCACGCGGGGGAGATGTTGGCCCCATAATACGTTTTTTTGAACATAGCTTCACCGATTTATTTCAGAATTATACTTGTTATTATATAAGGTTTTGTACCCTTTGTAAAGCACCGCCGCCAAAAACAATCCCCCTGTAACCAAGGCGTCGGGCGGCAGACGTCCCATCACCACCAGCCGGTTGGCGCCGCCCGCCAGCGCCGGCACCGCACCCGGCAGCAGCCCCAGCGCCAGCCGCACACAGCCAAGGCTGACCGCCGCCTGCACACAGCGCGCAAGGGCAAGGGGACGCAGGGATATTTCCCGCGGCAGAAGCGCCGCCAATTGCAGCCACACCGATGCGCTGAGTGCGCTCAGGCACACACAGCAGCCGTACACCGAAATCACCCCGCCCAGTGCGGCAAATTCTGCGCACCCGGCGCTGACCTCCAGCGCACCCGAAAGCACCGCCGCATACAAGGCGGGCAGCGGGCAAAGCTCCCGCAAAAGCTGCGACACTACGCTGAAAAGCAAAACACTGCCGCACACCGACAGGCAGCTGTTGACCGCATCGCCCACCGCCTGCGGCACGCCGATATCGGCACACGCCCCGGCAGCAGGACGCTGCCGTTTGCCCGGCGGGGGCAGCAGCGGGCGGCAGACCAGCGCCGCTGCCGCATTGCCTGCCAGCTGTGCGCCGTACAGCACCCACCCCAAGGGCGCACTGCCCAGCAGCAGCCCGCCCACGCAGCCGACCACAAATCCCGGCGCGGCGCAGCACCCCAAGCACAGTGCCAGCCCCGCCTGCCGGGTGTCAAGCTCTGCCCGGCGGTACGCCTGCGCCGTCAGCCGGGCGCACACCGCATACCCGCCCAGCCAGCTCAGCGGCAGCAGGGCGGCGCGGCATTGCCGGGGCGTAAGCTGCGCCAACAGCAGATTACACGCCGCAAAGCAGGGAAACAGCGCCGGCAGCACACTGCCCACGCACAGCCGCAGCCCCTGCGCAAAGCCCTGCGCCGCCGCCCCGGGACACACCAGCACCCCCGCCAGCAGCGCCGATGCCGCCGCCAGCCAGACCCCACGTTTGAGCAAAGGGTTCATATCCCAACCTCCCCCGCGTATACTGGAATGATGATTTGAATGGGAGGGATGCCCTGTTGAAGCCCCGCAGACCCCGCAAGGCGTCCCCGCGCCCGCAGCCGCCGACGCTGTTTGCCCAGCCGCCCGCCGCCTTTTACACCCTGCCGGAAATCGAACTGCGCGGCGGCTATGCCGTGGCGTCCGGCTGCCGCCGGGTGCTGACCTTCACGCCCGAGAGCGTCTGCGTGGATACCGGACAGGTGCTGGTAACATTTTATGGCAGCCGCCTGCGAATAGAATCCCTTGTGGGAAAAAGGCTGATGCTGGCAGGGGAGGTGACGCGCATTGAGTTTTTGCACAAGTGGTCGAATACGCAACGCGAGCGCCGTGTGCCTTGACCGACTGCAGCTGCAGATCGGCGGCAGCGGCGCCGATGTTGCCGCGCTGCTCAGCCGGGCGGCAGAGCGGGGGATACGGCTGCGTCGCATCGTACCCGGCGCGGACGGCTGCACGCTGTACCTGTGGGGGCGGGACTTGGCTGCCTTTTCGGCGCTTGCCGCGCCCTGCACCGTGCAGATTGTGCGGCGCACCGGTGGGGGGCTTTTGCTTGCCCGGCTGCTGCGCCGCCCCGGCATTTTGTGCGGGTTCGTTTTATTTTTAGCGCTGCTGCGCGTGTTTTCCGGCTATTTGTGGTGCATTGACTTCGGCACGCTTTCCCCCGGCAGCGCCGCCGCCCTGCGCGCCGTTCTGGCAGAGCAGCAAGTCACCGAGGGCTGCCGCCTGAGCAAGCCGCGCCTGCAGGCTGCGCAAAACGCCGTGCTGCAGCAGAGCGATGTCTTTGGCTGGGTCAGCCTGAACTTTGTAAACGGCTGCCTGTTTGCCGAAGCCACCCCCACCCAGACCCAAACCGTGCAGCCTGCCCCCAGCGCCCGCGTCCTGCGCGCCAAGGCGGCGGGGGAGGTACTGACCGTGCAGCTGCAAAGCGGCTTTGCCGAGGTCAAGCCCGGGCAGTTTGTCGCCGAAAACCAGCGCCTTGCCACCTGCACACGGGCAGATCGCAGCGGGCGGGCGGTGTACCAGCCGGTATCGGGGCAGGTGGTGGCACGGCTGCAAAAGTGCTGCACCGCGCAGTGTCCGCTGCAAAGGCAGTCTGCGTGCCTTACGGGGCGGCAGGCACAGCGCCTGACGCTGCACCTGTTGGGACGCCGCTTTTTGCTGCAAAACGACGCCCCGCTTGCCGGGGACACCGACACCGCCTGGCTGCCGCTGCGCTGGGGGCGCATTTGCCTGCCGGGGTGTATCTTGCGCGAAACCTTCCGGCAGCGGCAGACGCTGACGCAAACCCTGCCCGAAGCCGCCGCCCGGGCGCTGGCGCTGCGGGACTGCCGCCGCGCCCTGCTAGCGGACTTTCCCGATGCCGAAATTTTGCGGGAACAGCGCACCGTCACCGTGCAAAACGGCACAGCATACGCCGAGGTGCGGTATCTTTTTACCGCCGACATTGCACAGGCGGCGCAGGATTGAATTTTCCGGAACACCCTGTTTCGCTTTGCCAAAACTGTTGAAAATATTTTGTGCAATATTAACAGTTTCTTTTGTCAATAACTGTGATATAATCTAAATGAGATATTGTGTAGTCTACAGTATAGGGAGGATTCTTCTTTGGCAGAACGCTCGATCGAACTGGACAGCATTGAACTGGCTGCCGCCATTTTTGGCAGCGGCGACCAGAATATCCGCCTGTTGGAAAAGGAATTTCGCGTCACCGCCGTTTGCCGCGGCTCGGAGCTGCGGTTTTCCGGCGAGGACAAGGACGTGACCGCCGCCGTACACGCCATTGACGGTATGGTCACCCTGATGCAGAACCACACCCCGCTGGAGGAGCAAACCGTGCGCTACTGCATCAGCCTGGCCCGCGGCGGGGAGGAAAGCCGCCTGCGGGAGCTGACCGATGATTTTGTGGCAGTCACCGCCAAGGGTCGCCCCATCCACCCCAAAACGCTGGGGCAAAAAGAGTATCTGGCAGCCATCCGCAAGCACGCCATCACCTTCGGCGTGGGTCCCGCCGGCACCGGCAAGACCTATCTGGCGGTGGCTATGGCGGTCAAGGCGTTCAAGTCCAAGGATGTCAGCCGCATTATCCTGACCCGTCCCGCGGTCGAAGCCGGCGAAAAGCTGGGCTTTCTGCCGGGCGATCTGCAAAACAAGGTAGACCCCTATCTGCGCCCGCTGTACGATGGGCTGTTTGATTTGCTGGGGGCGGAAACCTTCCAGAAATTGTTTGAAAAGCAGGTCATTGAGGTCGCGCCCCTTGCCTATATGCGCGGGCGCACGCTGGACGATGCCTTTATCATTCTGGACGAGGCGCAGAACACCACCCCCGAACAGATGAAAATGTTCCTGACCCGTATGGGCGTGGGCAGCAAGGTGGTCGTCACCGGCGACGTGACCCAGATCGACCTGCCCGAAAAGACCCGCAGCGGTCTGATCGACGCCTTGGAGGTGCTGCGCCATGTGGACGGCATCGCTCAGGTGCGCCTGACCGAAAAGGACGTGGTGCGCCATCGTCTGGTGCAGCAGATCGTCCGCGCCTATGAACAGGCAGCCGAAAATAAATCTTTCAAACCCGAAAACCGCGCCGTGTCTGACGACAAGCGCTGAAAGTATAACGCATTACCGCACAAAAATAAGCAGGAGGTTCGCATATTATGTCCAATAAAGTATTGATCACCAACGACCAGAACGTTATCAAGATTCCGTCCGGGCTGCGGATTCTGATCCGCCGCAGCTGCAACGCCGTGCTGGACTTTGAAAAATTTGACGGTCCCGCCGAGATCAGCGTCACCTTTGTGGACAACAACCGCATCCACGAGCTGAATCTGGAATACCGCAACAAGGATTCCGCCACCGATGTACTCAGCTTCCCGATGGGCGAAAACGGTGAGTACGACATCGACGAGGACAACGGCTGCAAGATCCTGGGCGACATTGTCATTTCGATGGAACGCGCCACCGAGCAGGCGGAGCTGTACGGGCATTCCCTGCAGCGCGAGGTCGCCTACCTGACGGTACATTCCATGCTACACCTGCTGGGCTATGACCACGAGGCGGGCGGTCTGGAAGCCGTGCGTATGCGCGAAAAGGAGGAGGCTGTGCTGATCCAGCTGGGTCTGCCGCGCACGGTTTCGTATACCAGCGATGAAATTTAATCGTCTTGCCCGCTTTGCCCGCGGCTTTGTGTACGCCTACAACGGCATCCGCGCCGCCATAAAAGAGGAACGCAATTTCCGGTTCCACCTGTGCGCGGCGCTGTACGCCTGTCTGGGGTCCTACTGGGCAAGGCTGTCCGCTGTCGAGTGGGCGCTGATCGTGCTTTGCGTGGGCGCGGTGCTGGCGCTGGAACTGGTAAACTCTGCCATTGAGCGCGCCGTGGACAAGCCCGACACCACCCACTGGTGGACCGCCGGTGCCGCCAAGGATATGGCAGCCGGGGCGGTGCTGGTGATGGCACTGGCAGCGCTGGTCATTGCCGTGTTCCTGTTTATCCCGCATTTTGGCGTACTGTGGGCAAATTTTACCGCGCATTGGGGCAATATCCTCGGCGTGGTCGTGTCTGTGCCCCTGCTGCTTTGGGGCTTTATCTTCCGTTACGATAACTCAACACAGAAAGGCGAAAATCCGAATGGCGAAACCGATTCCTGAAATGCCCAGCAGCGTCTTTGTGGCGCTGGTGGGTCGCCCCAACGTGGGCAAATCCAGCCTGACCAACTACCTTGTGGGCGAAAAAGTGGCCATCGTCACCCAAAAGCCCCAGACCACCCGCAGCCGCATCACCGGCATCATCACCAAGGGACCCGTGCAGTATGTGCTGATGGACACCCCCGGCATCCACGCTGCCCGCAACAAGCTGGACGCCCGTATGACGCAGACCGCCGCCGCCAGCCTGAAGGACGTGGATGTGACCCTGATGCTGTTTGAGCCGGAGGGGGAGTTCACCGACGCCGAGCTGCGGATGGTTGCCGCCCTGCAAAAGGGCGGTCCCGCTGTGGCGGTCATCAACAAGGTAGACCTGCTCAACAGCCTGACCAAGCTGGAAGCCCGCCGCCGCCAGATCGAGGCGTTCGGCTGCTTTGACAAGGTGCTGACGGTTTCCGCCAAGGACGGCACCGGCTGTGACGAGCTGTTTGCCGTGCTGAAGCCCTACGGCAACGAGGGTCCGCACTATTTTGACGACGAAGCCTTTACCGATATGCCCGAAAAAGAGCTGGTCGCCGAGCTGGTGCGCGAAAAAGCCCTGCTGTTTATGCGCGACGAGATCCCCCACGGCATCGCCGTTGTGGTCGAGCGCTTTAAAGAGCGCCCCGACAAGGATTTAATTGATATTGATGTGGACATTTACTGCGAGCGCAAGAGCCACAAGGGTATGATCATCGGCAAGGGCGGGCAGATGCTGAAAAAAATCGGTTCCGCCGCCCGCGCCGACATCGAGGAGCTGCTCGGCGTCAAGGTCAACCTGCAATGCTGGGTCAAGGTGCGCGAGGATTGGCGCGACAGCGAGCAGCAGCTCAATAACCTCGGCTTTGCCAAGCCGTAACCTGCCGGTATTTCCCGCCCAAGCTGACAACTTTTGTAGACCCCTTCTTTTATAATAAGGAAAAGGAAGGGGGCATCGGTATGGGTACGGCAGGGGACTGGGCGCAGTTTGCCCAAACCGGCAGCGTTTACGATTATCTGCGCTATAAGCAAAACACGCAACAGGAGGACACCCATGCCGATTGCGACGACGGGTCTGGTGCTGCGGCAGGTGAAACTGGGGGAGGCAGACCAGATCCTGACCCTGCTGACCCCTGACTTGGGGGTCATATCTGCCTCCGCCAAGGGCAGCCTGCGGCTGAAAAATAAGCTGTTCAGCGCCTGCGGGCATTTCAGCTATTCCGAATTTGTGCTGACCAGCGGGCGCAGCCACTATTTTGTGGATGACGCGCAGGTCAAAAAGGTGTTTTACGGCGTGTCCTCCACCGTGGAGGGGCTGGCGCTGGCATCCTATATGGCAGAGGTCGCCGCCGAGCTTTCGCCCGCGCCGCCCGAGTCCGAGGCACAGCTGCGCCTTTTGCTGAACTGCCTGTATATGATCTGCGAAAAAAAGCGCCCGTGGCGGCAGCTGAAAGCCATCTACGAGCTGCGCGCGCTGTGTCTGGCAGGGTATATGCCCGACATACTCGCCTGTGCCAATTGTGGAAAATATGACGGCGGTTCGTTTTATTTCAGCCCGGTGGAGGGGCGCTTGCTGTGCGCCGACTGCGCCGACCGCGAGCGGCACCTGCCCAACTTGGACCCCGGCGCACTGTATGCCCTGCGCCACATCTGCCTGAGTGAGGATAACAAACTGTTTTCCTTTTCTTTAGCCGATGCATCGTTAAAAAATCTGTCCGGCGTCTGTGAGCAGTATCTGCTGACGCATCTGGATCACGGGTTGAAAACGCTGGATTTTTTAAAAACCGTAGTAGAGTAGGAGAACTTGACCCTGTATGGATACAGCCTATAAAACCACCTTAGAACTCGACAAGGTTCTGGCACGCGCCGTGCAGCTTTGCACCTGCCGCGAAACCAAAGCCATGATGCAAGCCCTGCAGCCCTTTGACACGGTGGAAGAGGAACGCTACGCGCTGGCGCAGACCAACGCCGTCAACGCGCTGCTCATCAAAAACGGCAGCCCGCGCTTCGGCAGCGTCAACGAGGTGCGCCGCGTTGTGGCGCACGCCCAGAAGGGCGGCATTCTGTCCATGGGTGAGCTGCTGGAAATTGCCGCCACACTGCGCAACTTTGCGGGGCTGAACCAGTGGTACGGCTTGAGCGAGCATGAAATGCTGCCTACCGACGACCTTTTTTATGCGCTGGCACCCCAGCCCGTGTTGGAGCGCCAGATTTCCGAAAGCATTCTTTCGCCGGACGAAATGGCGGACACCGCCAGCGTCACCCTGAGCGATCTGCGCCGTAAGATACGCCAGACCGAGGATTCCATCCGCACCAAGCTGGATGCCATCATCAAAAATTCCACCACCAACAAATTTTTGCAGGACGCCGTGGTTTCCCTGCGCAACGGGCGCTATGTCGTGCCGGTGCGCGCCGAGTACCGCGGCGAGGTGGGCGGCGTCATCCACGATGTTTCCAGCACCGGCGCCACCGTCTTTGTTGAGCCGACCGCCGTGGTCGAAGCCAACGCCCGCATTATGCAGCTGCGCGCGCAGGAGCAGGAGGAGATCACCCGCATCTTGTCCTCCTTCTCGGCGCAGGTGGGCAGCCTGGAGCCGCAGTTCAGCTACAGCTACGACGCCATGCTGCAAATTGACCTGCTGCTGGCAAAGGCGCGCCTTGCCGTGGAGCAAAACGCCTTTATGCCCGCCGTCAGCGACAGTGTGCGCTTTAAGCTGAACAAAGCCCGCCACCCGCTGATCGACAAGAAAAAGGTCGTACCTGTGGATATTTCCTTGGGTGACGCGTACGACACGCTGGTCATCACCGGTCCGAACACCGGCGGCAAGACCGTGTCGCTGAAAACCGCCGGGCTGCTCAACGCCATGGCGCAGTACGGCTTTTTGATCCCCGCGCACGAGAGCAGCACTGTCTGCCATTTTGACGAGTACCTTGTGGACATCGGCGACGAGCAGAGCATTGAACAGAGCCTTTCGACCTTCTCCGGTCATATGAAGCGCATCGGTCATATTTTGCAGATCGCCCGCCGCGGCTCGCTGGTGCTGCTGGACGAGCTGGGCGCCGGCACCGACCCCGCCGAGGGCGCGGCGCTGGCAGTCAGCATTCTGGAGCAGCTGCGCCGTCAAGGCAGCCTGCTGATGGCGACCACCCACTATGCCGAGATGAAGGTCTATGCGCTGGAAACGCCCGGCGTGGTCAACGCCAGCTGCGAATTCAACGTAGAAACGCTGATGCCCACCTATAAGCTCAGCGTCGGCGTGCCGGGCAAGTCCAACGCCTTTTTGATCAGCGCCAAGCTGGGCATCCCCGCCAACATCATCGACGCCGCCCGCAGCCATATGTCCAACGACGACAAGCGGCTGGACAGCGTCCTTGCCCAGCTGGACGATTTGAAATTGCAGCTCAAGGCAGCGCAGGACGATGCCGAAAAAGCGCGCTATGACGCCGAACACGCGCTGGAAAGCGCCGAGAAAAAGCGCGATGAGCTGATCCGCCAAGGGCAGGAGGAGCTGGAAAACGCCCGCCGCCGCGCCAACGAGCTTGTGCAGAACGTGCAGAACGAGGCGTACAATTTAACCGACGAGCTGCGCCGCATCCAGAAGGATGAAAAAACCAGCGCCGCCCAGCGCGCCGTGCGCGCCCGGGAAATTGCCCGCAAGGATACCGAGGGGCTTTTGAAAAAGACCGCCGCCAAGCCGCAGGCTGCCCGTGATTTTGTGCCGCTTAAGGACGTGCAGATCGGGCAGGAGGTTATGATCGCCGAGCTGAACCAGCTTGCCACCGTCACCGCGCGTCCTGACCGCAGCGGTATGGTGGAGGTGCGCGCCGGTATTATGAAAACCAAGGTGCCGCTTTCCGGCTTGTGCGCCCCCGCCAAAATGGACAAGCGCCCCGCGCCGCAGCCCCGCCGCAACAGCTCCCGCGTACAGCTGGACAGCAGCCGCAAAACCAGTATGGAGCTGAACCTGCTGGGCTACACGGTGGACGAAGCGCTGAACGAGGTGGATAAATTTTTGGACAGCGGTATGCTGCGCGCCCAGCACACGCTGTATATCATCCACGGCAACGGCACCGGCGCACTGCGCACCGCCATCCAAAAGCATCTGCGCACCCACAAGGCGGTCAAGAGCTTTCGCGCCGGGCGCTACGGCGAGGGGGAGAGCGGCGTCACCGTTGTGGAGCTGAAGTAAAACAAAACTGGCTTTTTGTATATGGCGAATTTGCGCCGCCCTGTGCTATACTGATTGCAAGACCAAAGGAAAGAGAGTGACCGTTTATGGCCGTGGAGTACAGCAGCACACGCAGCTTTACCTTGACCCTTGCCCACCGCGCCGTGGAAGATATCCGCCGCGGGGGATTCCGCCAGCTGCGCAACTATGTGGATATGTGCGCCACCCTGGCAAAAAAACCGCAGCAAAAGGATTTTTTTGCCTGTGCGCAGGCAGCCCTGCAGCGCACCGACAGCTGCTATTATTCAATGATCCACAACCTGCTGGATTCGGTGGATGATGACCGCATCTGCACCGTGGGTGTCAACCTCGGCTTCGGCGGGTTGATCTACGGCGCCAGCAAGATGAAGGTACAGGCAGACGCCGACCACGCACCGTTTTCTTGGGTGCAGGTCGCCGTGTGCGGCGATGCCGCCCTTGCCGAGCGGGTCCCCGCCGCCGCCAAACAGGGCAGTTTTGTCTGGGTGCTGGATGCCACCCGCGGCAACCCCGCCGATGCCGCCGCGCTGGCGCTTGCCAACCCCGAAAGCGTCTTTGGCATTCTGGCAGAGCCGGAAACCCTGACCCCCGCCTGCCTTGAGGCGCTTTTGCCCTGTATGAACATCGTCGTGCTGCCTTTGCTGCACACGCCGGAACTTACGCCCGAAGGCTGCCTTGCCGCCCGCGCCCTGAAAAAGCACCGTATGATGTATATGCTGACCGTGCTGGCAGCGCAGGACGAGATCGACAGCATCCTGCAGCCCGACTGGGTCGAGAGCATCGCGCAGGAATCGCTGTTCTGTATGCTGGCACGGCACGGGGATGTCACGCCCGAAGCTTCGCAGCGGCTGCGCAGCGGCATTGTGGCGGGTCGTCTGGAAACCGGCTTGCCCGTTCTGATGCTGGACTGGGAAGGGGATATTGCCTACCTCAACCGCCATATTTCCGAGTACGCGGTGCTGGGCAACCACCTGCCCGAGGGGTACACCTTCCCGCTGAACCTTGACTTTTAACACCTTACCGCAATAAAAAACCTGCTTTCCGTCTGTCTTTTCGACAAACCGAGAGCAGGTTTTTTGTTATACTCATTTTGCCACGCTGCCGCGCAGGTCTTTGACCAGCTTTTCGGGCAGCAGCAGATCCATCCACTGGGGCGAACATACAATGTGAGTTTTCATACCGTCCTGCGCCCACGGGATCAGCACGCCCATCAGCGCACCCGCGTAAAAGCGCCCCACGTTCATGTACTGGTCGGGCGTGGCGTTGGGCATCATCTCCTTGGCGCGCTGGCGGAAGATGGAGCAAAGATACTCAAACACATATTCCTGCAAACTGTTCTGCCCGTTGTAGGCAAGGGCGTTGCAGTAAAACACCTTGTTTTGCTCTAAGTAATCCACAATGGCATCCAGCATCGCCTCCCAGCTGCTGTACGCCGAGCGCTCGACAAGAAAGCCGGTGATACCGTTCTGAAAATACCAGTTTACCAGATCGTACTTATCCTCAAAATGGTAGTAAAAGGTGTTGCGTCCCACGCCGGCGTGATCCACAATATCGTTGACTGATATTTTTTCCAGCGGGGTCGTGACCATAATTTCCTGCAGGCTTTGTGCCAGCAGGCGCTTGGTCTGGTTGGATCGGGGCATAGCAGACGTTTCTCCTTCCTAAGATGCAATTTTCATCATTATATCACAACTTATGCGCCCTTTGCAAATGAATTTTTTGTGCCGCGTGTCTTGGACACTTTTGTTGTTTTGTACAGTTTTGCCCGCTGTGTATCGTCAAACTTGAACAAACCCCGCCTTTTGCCTATGTTCTTTTTGCCCCAAACGCTTACAATAAGGCTATTGAAGCAAATCCGCCCATCGAACAAAAAAAGGAGCATCCCATTATGCCGATGAATAAAATTGTCCATGCCGCCGAGCGCGCTGCCTTCAGCGCCGCCCTTGACAGTGCCATCAAGTCCGTGCGCGGCAAGGGTCCCGAAAATATGGCAGAGCAGGCCGTCAAGCTGGTCAATATGGCGCAGCCCCTGCTGGCACACCGCTACCCCGATGCCGACTGGGATAAGGTCCGTGCCTTTGTGTCCGACCCCAACGGCAAATGGATGCAGTACGCCTACAGCGCCATCAACGAGATCGACCCCCACATCCTGAAAATGAACGCCCTCAACCTTGTGTACGAGGGTATGTTTGCCGGCTACAACTACGTTATGGAGCTGCGCAAAAAGTACGACTGCAATATGCCCTGGATTTTGCTGTTTGACCCCACCTCCGCCTGCAACCTGCACTGCAAGGGCTGTTGGGCTGCCGAGTACGGCAACCGCCTGAACCTGAGCTTTGAGGATATGGACCGCATCGTCACCGAGGGCGAGGAGCTGGGCATCCACTGGTATATGTGCACCGGCGGCGAGCCGACCTGCCGCAAGGAGGATCTGTTCAAGCTGGCTGCCAAGCACCAGAATTCCGTGTTCCACCTGTTCACCAACGGCACCCTGATCGACCAGGCGTTCTGCGACCGTGTCAAGGAAGTCGGCAATATGGCGTTCTTTATCTCCATTGAGGGCATCGGCGACGCCACCGACGACCGCCGCGGTCCCGGCGTGTACGACCGCGTTATGCACGCGATGGATCTGATGAAGCAGAACGGGCTTTTGTTCGGCACCTCCATCTGCTACACCAGCGCCAACTACAAGGCTGTTACCAGCGATGAGTTTATGGATATGCTCATCAGCCACGGTGTGCGCTTCAACTGGTACTTCCACTATATGCCCATCGGCGACGGCGCCAACGTGGACCTGATGCTCAACGCCGAGCAGCGCGCGTATATGGTCAAGCGCGTGCGCGAGATCCGCGGCTTCACCGGCGGCAAGCCCATCTTCTGCATTGACTTCCAGAACGACGGCGAGTACATCGACGGCTGCATTGCCGGCGGTCGCCAGTATGCCCACATCAACCCCGCCGGTGACGTGGAGCCTTGCGTCTTTATCCACTACTCCAACGCCAACATCCACGACAAGAGCCTGCTGGAATGCCTGCAGCAGCCCCTGTTCAAGGAATACCACAAGGGTCAGCCCTTCAACGGCAACCACCTGCGCCCCTGCCCGATGCTGGAAAACCCCGAGCTTCTGGGCGAAATGGTCAAGCGCAGCGGCGCCCACAGCACCGATATGCAGCAGCCGGAATCCACCGATGATGTTTTCCGCCGCTGCAAGCCCTACGCCGACCAGTGGACCCCCACCGCAGACCGCCTGTGGAGCGAAAGCCACGGCTGCGCCGCCTGCGCGGGCTGCACCTCCTGCAGCGACAAATAACGTTCTTACTCCCTATCATTTTCCCCCTGCCTCGGCAGGGGGATTTTTTGTTTTGCCCGCGCAAGGTCTGCGCATTTTCTTTTCGGCGCGGGCATACAATGTGGGTATAGGGCAGGGGGTGGGCAGCATCAAGACCGTCATCTACTTGGATATCCTGCTGCTGGTCAATTTTCTGGCGGCGTATTTTTTGCTGCTGGCGGCAGGGGGCTTGTGCGCCCAGCGCCCCCGGTTCGGGCGGCTGCTGGCGGGCAGCGCGGCGGCGGCACTTTCAGCGCTTGTTTTGCTGGCACCGCCCCTGCCCTTGGCGGTTCAGCTGGGGTACAAGCTGGGTACGGCCGCCGTTGTGACGTGCGCCGCCTTCGGTGTGCGCAGCAAGCGGCGGTGGCTGGCGGTCACTGCCGTATACGCCGCGTTGAACATCGCCTTGGGCGGGCTGGCGGTCCTGGGGGCGGCGTACAGCCGAGCGCCGACCCTGCAGGCGGGAAATTTAACGCTGTATCTGCGTATTTCCCCGGTTTTGCTGCTTGTCCTTGCCGGGGTGCTGGCTGCCGGGGCAGAGATTTTTCAGCGGTTTTTCTGCCCCGCCGCCCCGGCAACGCAGACTGTGGGGCTGCAAACCGAGCTGTGCGGGCAAACCCTGCGGCTGCGTGCCGCTGCCGACACCGCCAACCACTTAAAAGACCCCGCCACCTGCCTGCCGGTGCTGGTCGTCAGCTACCCGGATGCCCGCGCCCGCCTGCCCGCCGAGGTCTGCGCCTTTCTGGACGATTGGTTTGCCGGCAGTACCCGCCGTGCGCCGCCCGCCGGGGCGCATCTGCGCTTGATTCCCTGTTCCACGGCGGCGGGCAGCGGGCTGCTGCCGGGGTTTGCGGTGTCGGGCATCTCGCTGATTTCCGACACCGGGCTGCTGGGGCTGGGGCGCACGGCGCTGGCGTTCACGCAGACATCCTTCGGCAGCAGCGAGTACGAGGCATTGTACGGTCCGGATTTCTTGTAAAAAGGGGGTATTTCTATGGTTGTATCGTGGGAACGCTTTTTTTACGGGCTTTTGGCGCGGCTTTCGGTGCCGCATCCTGTGCATTACATCAACGGTTCGGACACGCTGCCCGCCCCGCTGGAACCCGCGCGGGAGCAACAGGCTGTGGCGGAGCTTGCCCGCGGCAGCGCGCAGGCGCGGGATCTTTTGATCACCCACAACCTGCGGCTGGTCGTCTATATCGCCAAAAAGTTTGAAACGCCCTCCGCCGGGCTGGAGGATATGATCTCCCTTGGCACCATCGGGCTGATCAAAGCCATCAACACCTTTGAGCCGAGCAAAAACATCAAGCTGGCGACCTACGCAAGCCGCTGCATCGAGAACGAAATTTTAATGTACCTGCGCAAAAGTTCCAACCGCCGTCAGGATGCCAGCATCGACGAGCCGCTGAACACCGACAGCGACGGCAACGAGCTGCTTCTGATGGACGTACTTACCGCCGACGAGCCGCAGGTCGGTTACCGGCTGGAGCAAAACGCCGAGCGCGCGGCGCTGTACCGCGCCGTAGCGGGGCTGTCCCCGCGCGAGCGTCGCATTATGGAACTGCGCTTCGGTCTTGGGCGCGAGAGCGAGCATACCCAAAAAGAGGTCGCCGACGTGCTGGGCATCTCGCAAAGCTATATTTCCCGGCTGGAAAAGCGCATCCTGCGCCGTCTGCGCCGCGAACTGGAATCGGTGTCCTGAGGCAGCATCCTGACCTACCGCTGCTCGGCGCGCACGGTTCCCACAAAGGGTGCCGCCAAGCCGGACAGCATATTCATCTCCGGGTCCTCGGCATACAAAAGGCAGTCAAAGCCGTCCCGGCTCCAGGTCAGCACGCCCCGCTGTCCCGCGCTCTGGTAATGGGTCACCGGCACGCCGTCGATCTGATACTGCTCCACGCTCTCAAACGCATGGGGGTCAAAGCCGTTGGGGCGGCGCATCCGCCCCTGCCTTGCCACGCGCAGCCGTGCGCTGCGCCCCGGCACAATGGTATAATCCAGCTCGGCGACCTCATCCTCGATCAGCCAGACGCGCTCTCTCAGGATGATGTCGCTTTCGGGGTAGGCGGTCACGGCAAACCCGGCAGCGTCGGCAAAATCGGGATGTTCGTACTCGGCGCGGCGTTCCCGGCGGCGGCGGGGCTGCTCGGCTTCGGGCAGCGCCAGCCACACGATCACCCCGGCGGTCAGCGCCGCCGCCACCGCCCACGCCGCCGCCACCCAAACGGAAATCGTCATAGTGCATCTCCTCCTTGCCTTCACAGTATGCCGGGCATCCGCGCCGTGTGCAGATTTTTCCTGTTTGGGGCGGCGCCGCGCAGCCCATACTTCAGGCAGCAGGGGAGGGCTGGCACAATGTATGCAGGCAAGGTAGAAATTTGCGGCGTGGACACCACGCGGCTGCCGGTTTTGAGCGAGGCAGAAAAATCCGCGCTGATCCGCAAGATACGGCAGGGGGACGCCGCCGCACGGCAGGAGATGATCCGCGGCAATCTGCGCCTTGTATTAAGCGTGGTGCAGCGGTTTGCCGGGCGCGGCGAAAGTATGGACGACCTGTTTCAGGTCGGGTGCATCGGCTTGATGAAAGCCATCGACGGCTTTGACCCCGCGCACGGGGTGCGGTTTTCGACCTATGGGGTGCCAATGATCTGCGGCGAGCTGCGGCGGTATCTGCGCGACAACAACGCCGTGCGGGTCAGCCGCTCGATGCGGGATATGGCGTACCACGCCATGCAGGCACGGGAGGCGCTGCAAAAAGCCGACGGGCGGGAGCCGAAGCTTTCGGAGATTGCCGCCAAGCTCGGCACCAGCCCCGAAAACGTGGCGCTGGCGCTGGAGTCGGTGCGCGAACCGACCAGCCTGTACGAGCCGGTTTTCAGCGAGGACGGGGACAGCTTTTCGATGGTGGACCGCCTGCGCGACAATGCCGACGAGGAAAGCTGGATCAGCGACATTATGTTCCGCGACACGGTGCGTGCGCTGTCGCCGCGCGAACGGCGCATTATTGCGCTGCGGTATCTTTCGGGCAAAACGCAGACGCAGGTGGCGCAGATGATCGGCATCAGCCAGGCGCAGGTCAGCCGGCTGGAAAAAAACGCGCTGTCGCATATCAAGGCGCAGATTTCCGGGCAGTAATGCAGGG
>CAKTAS010000003.1:0-48936 GCA_934529095.1 uncultured Gemmiger sp.
TGGAGCTGCTAAGCAGATTTGAACTGCTGACCTCATCCTTACCAAGGATGCGCTCTACCAGCTGAGCTATAGCAGCAGATGGCGACCCGAATCAGGCTCGAACTGACGACCTCTAGCGTGACAGGCTAGCGTTCTAACCAACTGAACTACCGGGCCATGCTCCAACGTATCGCCCCGTCACGGGGCAACTTTGTTATTATAGCGGATGGCGCCGGAAATGTCAAGCCCTTTTTTGCTGTTTTTTGCATAAAACAAAAAAGGCACCGAATCATCGGTGCCTTTTTGGCAGGGGTAGAAGGATTCGAACCCTCGGCACGCGGTTTTGGAGACCGCTGCTCTACCAACTGAGCTATGCCCCTACGGAAAGCGCCCACGATGCAAATTGGCATTGTGGGCGCTTGAGTTGGAGCTGCTAAGCAGATTTGAACTGCTGACCTCATCCTTACCAAGGATGCGCTCTACCAGCTGAGCTATAGCAGCAGATGGCGACCCGAATCAGGCTCGAACTGACGACCTCTAGCGTGACAGGCTAGCGTTCTAACCAACTGAACTACCGGGCCATGCTCCAACTTATTGCGCCGTTGCGGCGGCTGCAACGTTAGTTATTATAGCAGGCAGATGCCAAAAAGTCAATAGATTTTTCTAATTTTTTCAAAATTTTCCCGTTGACCGCTTTTGCACCTGCCTGCGCCGCTTTTTTGCCCCGCAATTGCAAAGCTGCCGGTTCTGTGGTATAATTTTGTTTATTGAAAAAATCTCGGCTCGGTACCCTGCCACACGCCCCACAGCCCCTTGGCATGGCGGCTGAGCATCACCGCAGCCGCCAGCGCCGTTCCCACGCACGCCTCGGTGCCGTACTGCATGCCGGCAAGGGGTACCGCCAGCAGCGGGATCAGCACGGCGCCCACCGGCAGATATCCCCACAAAAGCACCGCCGCGCCGCCCGCAAGGCAGCACAGTATACCCGTGACGGGCAGGTAGAGGATCAGCCATGTGCAGGTGACCGCAACGCCCTTGCCGCCGTAAAAGCCATGCCATACCGACCAGTTGTGTCCCAGTATCGCCCCCAGCCCCGCGTACAGCACGGCGGTGCGCCCCAGTTCCGGCGCGGCATACCGCACACAGAACCAGACCGCCAGCACGGTTTTGGCAACATCCCCTGCCAGCACGGCAAAGCCTGCCGCCTTGCCCAACTGCGCCGTGATGTTCGCCATACCGGGGTTGCCTGTCCCCAGCGCCCGCGCACTTTTGCCGGTAAGGCTGCGCGCGACCGCCTCCGCCGTCAGAAACCCGCCCAAAAGATACCCTGCCAAAAGGCAGATGCCCCTGAGATACCCACCGTATGCCTGCATGGTATTTCCCCCTTTGCGGATATTCTTGCCCGGTTTTTGCGGGCGCAATCACAATAAAGGAGCTTTGTTATGGAACTTTCAGAGCTGCAGAACGAATGTCTTGCCTGCCGCCGCTGCCCCTTGTGCGAAACCCGCACCCATGTGGTGTTCGGGCAGGGTGTTCCCCACGCCGAGGTGCTGTTTGTCGGCGAAGGTCCCGGCGCCAGCGAGGATGAGCAGGGCTTGCCCTTTGTGGGGCGCAGCGGTCAGCTGCTGGACCACTATCTGGAGGCGGTGGATTTAAGCCGCGACAAAAACGTGTTTATTGCCAACGTCGTCAAATGCCGCCCGCCCCAGAACCGCGATCCCCTGCCGGAGGAAACGCAGGCGTGTCTGCCGTGGCTGCGCAGGCAGTTCCAGCTTTTACAGCCCAAAATCGTGGTCTGCTTAGGGCGCGTGGCTGCCCAGCAACTGATCGACCCCAACTACTCGGTAACACACGACCACGGCAAATTTGTGGAAAAAGGCGGCACGCTGTTTATGGCAACCTACCACCCCGCCGCCCTGCTGCGCTACCCTGCCAACAAGCCCGCCGTTTTCGGCGATTTTGTAGCCCTGCGCGCAAAGATCCGCGAGCGCTGCACCCATACCTATTAAAAAGGAGATGACCGCCGATGCCGGAAACGCTCGCCCTGACACTGCCCATCCGGCAGCTGGCGGAATTTTTGCTGCGCACCGGCAGCATCGACAGCCGGTTTTCGGGCTTTGACCGCGCGCTGGAGGGCGCCCGCCTGCACCGTAAGCTGCAAAAGGCGGCGGTAAAAAGCCACCCCGATTACAAAGCCGAGGTCACGATGCGGGCGCAGTATGCGGTGAGCGGCATCGACTACACGCTGGAAGGGCGTGCCGACGGCATTTTTACCGACACCGACGGCACTGCCGCCATCCACGAGATCAAAACCACCACCCAGCCGCCCGAGCTGATCACCGGCGAGCAGTTCCCCGAGCATTGGGCGCAGGCACAGATTTACGCCGCCATCTACGCGCAGCAAAACGATTTGCCGCGTATGCGCGTTCAGCTGACCTACTATCAGGTGGACGAGGAGCTGGAATTTGATTTTGCCCATGAGTATTCGGCGGCGGCTTTGCAGGATATTGTCACCGACCTGCTGACCCGCTATGCGCCGTGGGCAAAGCGGGCGGCGCTCTGGCGGGCAGAAAGCCGCGCCAGCCTGCAGACGCTGCATTTTCCTTTTGCCGATTACCGCCCCGGGCAGCGCGCCATGATGAACGCCGTGTACACTACCTGCCAACAGGGCGGGCAGCTTTTGTGCCAGGCCCCGACCGGCATCGGCAAGACGATGAGCGTTTTGTACCCCGCGCTGAAGGCCGTGGGCGACGGCGGACCGGTTTTTTACCTGACAGCACGCGGCACCACCCGCTTGGCGGCAGAAAATGCGCTGCACATTCTGCGCCGGGCGAACCCCGACTTGCGGCTGCGCAGCATCACCCTGACCGCCAAGGACAAGATCTGTATGCTGCCCCGCCGGGACTGCACACCCGAAGCCTGCCCCTACGCAAACAGCTACTATGACCGCGTCAAGGATGCCCTGTGGGACACCCTGGACACCCCGGAGCTGACCGCCGACGCGCTGCACGCCGCCGCCGAAAAGCACCGCGTCTGCCCCTTTGAGCTGGGTCTTGACCTGAGCCTTTGGAGCGATGTTGTGATCGGGGATTACAACTATCTGTTTGACCCCGTCGTGCGGCTGGAACGGTTTTTTGAGCTGCGCGGCGACTACCTGTTTTTGCTGGACGAGGCGCACAATCTGCCCGGACGCGCCCGCGATATGCACAGTGCGGCACTGTGCAAAAGCGCGTTTATGCAGGCAAAAAAGAGCTTGGGCAAGGGCAAAAGCAGCCTGAAAAACGCCCTGAACCGGGTAAACACGCAGTTTGTCGAATGGCGGCACGCCTGCGAGGAAGCGGGCAGCCACCGCACGGTGTTCAGCAAGGAGCTGCCCGACGCTTTTGTGCGCGCCCTGACCAAGCTGTGCGACCCGCTGGAGATCTGGCTGGATGAACACCGCGACCCCGGCGAAACGCACGATGCGATGCTGCAGCTGTATTTTGACGTGCGTGGTTTTTTGCGCTGTGCCGACACATTCGACGACCACTTTGTGTTCCAGACCGCTGCCCACGGCAGTGAGGTGCGCGCCGTTCTTTTGTGTTTGGACCCCAGCGCCTTTCTGGCGCAGGATTTTGCCAAGGGGCGTGCGGCGGTGCTGTTCAGCGCCACACTCTCCCCCGCCGGATACTATAAGGATCTTTGCGGCATCCCCGAGGCAAAGGCGGTGGCGCTGCGCAGCCCCTTTCCGCGGGAAAATCTGGGGCTGTGGTGCGCCAGCCACATCAGCACCCGCTACAAGGACCGCGACGGCTGCATCACACAGATCGCCGAGCTGCTGGCAGAACTGGTAAGCGCCAAGCCCGGCAACTATCTGGCGTTTTTCCCCAGCTACAGTTATATGCAAACGGTTGCCGACGCCTTTGCGCAGCTTTGCCCCGCCATTGACACGCTGTGCCAGACCTCCGGCATGGAGGAAGCGCAGCGCGCCGAATTTCTGGCAAAATTCACCCCGCATCCCGGCGGCACCCTGCTGGGCTTCGCCGTGATGGGCGGCGTCTTTGGTGAGGGTGTGGACCTTACCGGCGACCGGCTGATCGGCGTAGCGGTCATTGGTCCGGGGCTGCCGCAGGTGGGTCCGCGCCAAGAGCAGCTGCGGGAATATTTTGACACAACGCGCGGTGCGGGGTTTGACTATGCGTATCGGTTCCCCGGTATGAACAAGGTCCTGCAGGCCGCCGGGCGGGTCATACGCACCCCCGACGACAAGGGCGTGGTGCTTTTGATCGACGACCGCTTTGCCGCGCCCGACACCCGCCGCCTGATGCCCCCGCACTGGGAAAATCTGGGGCTGGTCAACAGCCGTGAAGCGCTGCAAAAAGCGCTGCGCACCTTTTGGGATCAATAAACAAGAACCACCCTCCCGGTTGGGAGGGTGGTTTTTGTTAGGCTTCGTTTTTTTGCATACGCAGCAGGCTGTAGGGCTGCAGCGGGGTTTCGCTGGGGATGGCGTACTGCATCATCGGGTGGGGCGTGGCGTCCACGCGCTGCCCGTCGGCGTTTTCGATCCACGCGGGGTTCAGCGTGACCACACTGCCGTCGGGCTGCAAAGCCTCCAGCGTGTCCCCCACCGAGAATTTGCCGCGCTGGGTGCAGTGGGCGACGCCGTCCTGCCAGGATTCCACCGTGCCGATGAAATCCCAGCTGCGCACATAGGTGTGGCTGGGGGTCTGCAGCGCCTGCTCCTTACCGAAGTAGAACCCCGGCGAATAGTGGCGGTGGCTGGTGCGGTTCAGCTCCTCAATGACCGAATCGGGCAGCGTGAAGTCGTCCTGCCACGGGGCTTTGAGGTAGGTGTCCAGCGCGCGGCGGTAGGCGCTGGTGACCGATGCCACATAGTAAAACGTCTTGGCGCGCCCCTCGATCTTCAGCGAGTCGATGCCCGCCTTGCAGATCAGGTCAAGAAACGGCGCGGTACACAGGTCGTTGGCGTTCAGGATATAGCTGCCGTTCTCGCTTTCGCCGATCTCCATATACTGACCGGGGCGATGCTCCTCGACAAGGTTGTACTTCCAGCGGCAGGGTTGGGCGCACTCGCCGCGGTTGCCGCTGCGCCCGGTCATATAGCTGGAAAGCAGGCACCGCCCGGACACGCTCATACACATAGCGCCGTGGACAAAGGCTTCGAGGTCCAGCTCCTTGGGGCAGTTATCGCGGATGAGGGCGATCTCGGTCAGGGGCAGCTCTCTTGCCAGCACCACGCGCTTGGCGCCCAGCTCATACGCCACGGTCGCCGCCTCGTAGTTGGTGATGCCCGCTTGGGTGGAAACATGGCGTTCCACCTGCGGGGCGTACTTTTTGGCAAGGCGCAGAACACCCAAGTCGGCAATAATAAAGGCATCCACGCCCGCCTCGGCGGCGGCCTCGATATACTCGGGCAGCTTTTGGATTTCGGCGTTGGTGGGCAGGGTGTTCAGCGTCAGGTAGACCTTTTTGCCGCGGGCGTGGGCAAAAATGCAGCCCTCGCGCAGCTCGTCCACCGTCAGGTTGACGGGCGCGGCGCGCATACCGAACTCCGGCAGGGCGCAGTAGACGGCATCCGCGCCGTACAGCACCGCGTATTTTAGGGTTTCCAAGCTGCCCGCAGGGGCCAGCAGCTCAGGCTGTTGCAGCATAGTGTTCCTCCTGTGTGGATCAGCGCCAGCCTGCCTTGACGCAGTTGGCTTCGTGTTCGGCATCGGTGCGGGCGTAGAAGAACTGACCCGGGTAATCACCGCTGGGGTTGCCCGTGACAAAGAAATAATATCCCTCGTCAATAAACTGCTGGTCGGGGTTCAGCGCGGCGTTCAGGCAGTCATAGCCGGGGCTGGAAAGCGGACCCGCCGGCAAACCGCTGACGCGGTAGGTGTCGTATTTGTTCAGCACATCCTCGGGGATGGCACCGGCAGCGGGCCAGCCGTAATACTCCGCCGTGGGCGAGTTCCAGAGGTAGTTGTTCTCGGTGTCGTACATAAAATAGCTGCTGGCGTTGGACTCCAACCGGTGGCTGCTCCACTGCGGGTCCGTGCTTTCCATACGGTTGTGGAAGCAGGCGCTGACCTTGGCGTCCTCGGAGGCAATGCCGGCTTCCTCCTGGATAAAGCTGGCAAGGATGACGACATCGTCCAGCGTGACGCCCTTGCTGGAAAGCTCGGTCGCCAACTGCGAGGTTTTGCTGGCAAACTCTGCATACAGGGTGTCAACATAGTAGTAAACGTCCTCGTCCGCAAAGACGTTGTAGGTGTCCGGGTAGAGGTAACCCTCGCACTTCATCAGGCGCCCGTTGTCGGGGATGTTGTTCCAGAAATCGTACTGGCTGAAATCCGAGCCATCGGTGCCGTTGGCGCAGTTTAAGAAGGTGTCCACATCGGGCACAAGCCCTGCGTTGACAAAAATTTTGGCAACGCCCACGGCGGTCGTACCCTCGGGGATGGTGATATCCACCGTCTTGCGGCGCTGCACCTCCGACAGGGTGGTGATGATGTCGTTGTAGCTCATACCGGAGCGCAGGGTAAATTTGCCGTACTGCAAAGCGCCCGCATTGCCGCTGTACTTGGCATACAGCTTAAACAGCCAGTCATACTCGATGATGCCGTCCTCTTTTAAGGCGGCGGAAACATCGGTCAGCGATGCGCCCTTCTGGATGGAAACGGTTTGCTCCTTGCCCAGATTGCCGCTGCCGTCCACCTCGCCATAGAATTGGTAGACCTTATAGCCGCCAAATGCGACCAGCGCCAGCATAAGCAAAACGATCAGACAGCCGAAGGGAAAGCGGCGGCGGGGACGTTCGTCCTCCTCGTCCTCCTCCTCATCCGGGTCGGGTTCATCGTAGGTTTCCTGCCGGGTGGGGGCAGCCTTGGGCGCACGGCGCACCGGCGTGGGCTGCTGGGGCAGCGGGTTGGGCTGCTCGGCACCGGAATTTCGATTGATCTTCATAAGCAGTAGCTCCTTTATTTTTCAACGATAGGCGGGGACGCTTACAGCAGCACCCGAAAATACATATCCGTCACGGGGAAAGGCTTGGCGCAAAAGGCGATCATACCATAGGCACAGCGCCGCCCCGCGCCGGTGTACAGGGTCTGGTTTTCCGAGAGCAGGATGCGGGCTTTTTCCGCCCCGGTTTTTTCGCGCACTGCCTGCAAAAGCACGTCGGCGCAATAGTCATTGTCTGCCTGCAATTCAATGCACTGCACCACACCGTCCTGCAGATAGTATAACCCATATCCTCGGCTTGAGGACACCACCGTAAGCCCGCGGCGGTAAAGCTGGGTCATAACCTCGGTCATGGCAGGTTCCGGCAGGCTGACGCAGCCGGGCTGGTACAGGCTGCGGCGCTGGAGCAGCTTGTGTACGGTCAGGCTGTCAAACACCGCCTGCGCCACCACGTTGCGGGGGATCGCTTTTTGCAGCACCCGCAGCGGCAAAAGCCCCTGAAAGCCCAAGGGCTGCAATTGCGCCGCCTGCTTGGCATCGCCCGGGTTGATGACGGCAAATTCTATGCCGGATGCCGCATACGCGCGCAGGCACCCTGCCAGCAGCTTGGGCAGAATGGCGCTGCCGTCCAGCCCTTTTTGGGCGGCAAAGCCGCAGAACCAAAGCCCCTTGTGCTGGTAATACTGAACCGGCACCGCCGCCAGCATGACCGCCGGGGCGTCGTCCTTTTGCAATACCAGAATATTTTCGATGCCCGCCACCGATTGCAGCCAGGCGGCTGCCTCCTGCGGGGTGGTGCCGGTAGTCCGGCAGCGCAGCGCCGCCAACGCGGGAATATCCTGCACGGTTGCCTTGCGCAGCATAAAACTCGCCTCCCCTTATCTGTTTATTTTACAGCAGCGGTCGGATTTGCGCAAGTACCTCGGCGTTGATGTCCTGCACGGTGCGCATGGTTTTTGCGCCGTTTTCGATGGTGGTGCATTCGATGCGCTGCCAGCCCAGCGTGCGGGCGCAATACTCGGCGGCGGCGCGGCTGCGCGCCATATACTCGCGGTCTTTTTCCTGAATATCCTTTTTGCTCTCATCGCCGTGGTAGCGCTCGGTCATCAATTTCTGGGAAACCTCAGGATCCACCGCCAGATAGACCACGCAGTCGGGCGCGGGGATGCCGATTTTTTTGTACTCAAAATCAAACAGCCAGTTCAGAAAGCCGTCCCAATGCATCGGCGGCAGCTTGGAGCATTGATGCACCGCGTTGGAGGTGGTGTACCGGTCGGACAGGACCAGCCCGCCCTCCCGGTAGAAGCTGCCCCAGTCGGTCTTATAGCTGGCATAGCGATCCACCGCGTAAAAGCTGGACGCCGCATAGGCGTTGACGTCGTCGGGGCGCTGCCCGAACTCGCCGCCCAGATACATCTTGACCAGCGCGCTGGACGGGCTTTGGTAATTGGGGAAGGTGATCTGGCGCAGATCCTGCCCCTCAGCCTTGAGCGCCTCGGCGGTCAGCTGGGTCTGGGTACCCTTGCCGGAGCCATCCAGCCCTTCAAAAATAATCAGCTTACCCATTTTTCAGTGCCTCACTTTTCAGCTGCTCGTATTTTTGGCGTACCTCTGCCTGCTTGCCGCAGCACATATGCGCTTCGGGACAGGGGCCTGTCAGGCAGCGCGGACCCGCATAGGCAAAAACGTGCGGTGCCAGTGGCAGGACCAGACGCAGCATTTCGTCCGCCACGGCGCGGATCTCCCACTGGGCGCGGTTGCAGCAGCGCAGGTTGAAGAAGTTCTGCAAACTGCGGCAGTTCATCGTCATAACCATCTTGGTTTCACAGGCGTTGGGCAGCACAAAGCGGGCATCCTCATTGGCTTGCTTGCTCGCCTTGGCGCGGGCGGCTTTTTCGGGCATACCCTGCGCCATAAAGCGGGCGGTGTGCGCATCCTCCAGCGTGTGGACCAGCTCGAGATATTTCTGCGCGTCGTCGTTCATTGAGCGGATGAACTGCGCCTTTGCCTCGGGGATGCGCTCGATCTCCGGCGGGATCACATAGCGGAAATCCTCCAGCCGGACATAGCGCTGGCTCTGCACGCTGAAGCTGCCGATGCGGTGGCGGGTCACCTGCGCCAGAAACGTGCGGGATACCCCCTCAATGCCAAAGGTAAAGCTGGCGTGTTCGATGGGGCTGGCGTGTCCCAAATCGCTGAGCTTTTGCAAAAAAGCGGTGGTTTTTTCGGGCGTCAGACCATCCAGCAGCGTTTCGATGTGCGCATCGGAATAGCACAGCTTGGCGGCGGCGGCAATGGTTTTTTCCGGGTCATTGGTATGGGCGATCAGTTGAACCAGCATAGCGTTCTCCCCTTCTTATTCTTCGTTGAGTTTTTTCAGCGGTGCGTAGTTGGCCATGGTACGCTTGACGCCTACCCGGTCAAATTGGATCTCGACGATGCAGTCCCCGGCGATGGGGGTAGCCTTGATGACGGTACCCTTGCCGAAAACGCGATGCTCGACGACGTCGCCCGGCTTATACCCGGCGCTCTTGGGCTTGGGTGCGGTGTCCGCCTTTTGCAGCCCCGCCAAGGTGGAGGTGCCAGCCCCGGCGGGCATCACCTTGCGGGAGCTGCCGTAGCCTGCGCCGAACCCGGCAGGCTGCACACCATGCCGTCCGCCGGTGGAATGCGGGCTTTCGTGTCCGCCGCTGGCAAAGCCGGAGCCGTAACCGGCGCCAAAGCCGCCGGGGCGAGCGTTGTACTCGCTGTTCAGATAGCCGCGCCCCGCGCCCGAATAGCCGCTGCGCCCGCCGGGTACCGTGGCGCCGTAGCTGCCGTAACCCGACCCAAAGCCGCTGCTGTAGGCAAGCTCGGGGCTTTGCGTTTCGTCCAGCAGCGCAGGGTCAATTTCCGACAAAAAGCATGACGGCGGGTTGCGCTTGGTCTGCCCGAAGATCATCCGGCTGCGGGAGGAGGAAAGATACAGCTCTTTTTTGGCGCGGGTGATCGCCACATAGCAAAGGCGGCGTTCTTCCTCCATATCGGCTTCGTTGTAGCGTGCCAGATCCCCGGGAAATACCCCGTCCTCCATACCCACCACAAAGACATACGGAAATTCCAGCCCCTTGGCGGAGTGGATGGTCATCATCGTGACGCTGTCGGCATCGGTATCGTAGCTGTCCAGATCGGAAATCAGCGCAACCTCCTCCAAGAAGCCGGAGAGAGTCGCGTCCTCGCCGTTCTGGTCGGCGTAGGTCTTGATGCTGCTGACAAGCTGCCCCAAGTTTTCCAGACGGGTCTGCCCTTCCTCGTTCTGGGCTTTGAGCATCGCCTCGTACCCGGTGCGGCGGATGACCTCGCCCACAAACTCGTCCAGCGGCAGCGTGACCGAAAGGTCGCACAGCTCGCGGTACATTTCGTAAAAGCGCTCCAACGCGGCGCTTGCACGCTGCAAGGCGGGGTAATTGCGCGAATCTGCGATGATTTTCAGCATCGGTACTCCCTCGGCGGCTGCCAGCTCTGCCAGCTTGTCCAAGGTGGTGCCGCCGATTTTCCGGGCAGGCTCGTTGATGATGCGGCGCAGGCGCACATCGTCGCGGGGGTTGGCGATCAGCGCCAGATAGGAGTTGATGTCCTTGACCTCCTTGCGGTCAAAGAAGCGCTGCCCGCCCACGATGCGGTACGGGATGCCCGCGCGGGCAAAGTAGGTTTCGATGGGGTTGGACTGCGCGTTCATACGGTACAAGACGGCGTGGTCGCGCAGATGGGCGCCTTCGCGCAGATGCTCGCCGATGACGTCGGCGATATGGCTGGCTTCGTCCTGCTCGTTGGAGGAGGTATAGTGGTGGACCTTTTCGCCGTCGCCGTTCTGCGTCCAAAGGGTCTTGCCCTTGCGCCCGTTGTTGTTTTTGATGACGCTGTTGGCAGCGTCCAGGATGTTGGAGGTGGAGCGGTAGTTCTGTTCCAGACGAATGGTCTTGGCACCGGCGAACACCTGCTCAAAGTTCAGGATATTTTCAATCGTGGCACCACGGAATTTGTAAATAGACTGGTCGTCATCGCCCACCACGCAGACATTGTTGGTGCCGCCCGCCAGCAGGCGCACCAAGTGGAACTGCGCAATGCTGGTATCCTGATATTCGTCCACGACGACATAGCGGAATTTCTGCTGGTAGTATTCCCGCGCCTCGGCGTCCTGCTGCAAAAGCCGCACGGTGTAAAAGATCAGATCGTCAAAGTCCATCGCCCCGGCAGCCTTCAGGCGTCCCGCGTAAGCCGTGTAAATTTTGGAAACCAGCGCCGCCTTGGTGTTGGCGGGCTGTTCCTTGGCGATGTCCTCCGCCGAGAGCAGCTTATCCTTAAAGGAGCTGATCTGTGCGGCGGCAGACTTGACCGGCAGGAATTTGTCGTCGATCATCAGATCCTTGTAGATCAGCTTCATCACGCGCTGCTGATCATCGCTGTCATAGATGGTAAAGCTTTTGGGAAAGCCGATGCGCTCGGCATCGCGGCGCAGCATCCGCACGCACGCCGAGTGGAAGGTCGAGGCAAACACATCGCCGCCCACGGTGTCCCCCAGCATGGCGCGCAGACGCTCCTTTAACTCCCCTGCCGCCTTGTTGGTAAAGGTGATGGCCATCACATTCCAGGGGCGCGCAGGACGCACCGCCAGGTACGCCGCCTCGCGCGGCAGGTCGCGCCCAGTCTGCACCGCCGTGCGCAGGGCTTCCAGATCCTCCTGCGTGACGGGGCGCGGCAGCTCGCTGCTGCCGTGGGCGCTGCCGAAACGGATGATATTGGCAATGCGGTTGACCAGCACGGTGGTCTTGCCGGAGCCGGCACCCGCTAAGATCAGCAAGGGTCCTTCGGTGGAAAAGACCGCCTTCTGCTGCATGGGGTTCAGCTTGGAAAAGCGTGCCTCGATATATTGATCGCGCAGGGCGCGGTATTCTTGGTTCAAATCGGACATAAGGGTTCCTTTCGGTTATTCGGCGGTAAAGGTTTCGCGGCGGCTTTGCCGGCGACCCGACCATGCGCGGGGGGTGGCATCGCGGAAGCCCGCGCTTAAATGCTTGCCCTCGCTCAGGCTGATGGCCGTACCCCGCGCCACGCAGTTGATGGGATCGGGCGCAATGGTCACGTTGATGTGCAGGGTCTGCGCCAGATACCCTGCCAAGCCCCGCAGCAGCGAGCCGCCGCCCGTCAGCAGCACGCCGCCGTCGGCAATGTCCGCCTGCAATTCGGGCGGGGTGGCTTCCAGCACGCCGCGGGCTGCCGCCGCAATGCGGGAGGCAAGCTCCTGCACCGGCTCGTACAGATCGCGGGTGTAGATGACCTTGCGGGCGGGGAGGTTTGTTTCCCACGAGTGTCCGCGCACCTCCATAACGCCCTCAAACTCGCTTTTGGCGCAGCAGGCGACCTGCTTTTTCAGCGCTTCGGCGGTCAGGGGACCTACGGCGATCTGGTATTTTTCCTGCACATACTGGGCAATGGCGCGGTCAAAGGCGTTGCCCGCCACCGGCACGCTGGCGGCGCGTACCCGCCCGCCCATGCTGATGACGGCAATATCGGTGGAACCGCCGCCGATGTCAATGACCATGCAGCCGCGCGGTTCGCGGATGGGCAGCCCGGCGCCCAGCGCCGCCGCCACCGGTTCATCGACCAGAAAGACCTGCTTGGCGCCCGCCGTGTACACCGCCTCGACAACGGCGTCCGCCTCGATGCCCGTGATGGCTGCCGGCACGCAGACCGCCACACGCGGCTTGAACAGCCGGGAGCGGCAGACCTCGTTGACAAAGCGCAAGATCAGCTCGTTGGTCATACGGTGGTCGTGGATGACGCCGTCCTGCAAAGGGCGCACCAGATCAATGCTGGCGGGTGCGCGCCCCACCATACGCAGGGCTTCGTCCCCCACGGCAATGACCGAATTGGTGCGGGTGTCCACCGCGCCGATGGTCGGCTGGCAGAACACAACACCCTGCTGTTCGGTAGCTATAATGACCGAGGTCGTGCCAAGGTCAATGCCGATATCCTGTTGCTTCATGGCTTTTTCTCCGTAGATAACCTTCGTTTGTTTTTGGGTAATTCCTCGTCGGCGGCAACGGCGGCTGCGTGTACCTCAAACGCGCCGCCCTGCAAAAGCGCCAGCGCACACGCCGATACGGTGGAGCCGGTCGTGATGATATCATCCACCAGCAGCACCCGCTTGTCGGTGATATCCGCGCCGGGGCGGCAGGCGTAGACGCCGCGCACGTTCAAAATGCGCTCGGCGCGGGTCAGTTCCTTTTGCGGGCGCAGGGTGCGGGTGGTTTGCAGGGCATCTATGACCGGAATTTGCAGCACCTCGCCCAGCCGTTTTGCCAAAAGTGCGGGCAGGGACGGCTCCCCCGCTGCCACGCGCGGGGGTATCGGCACGATGCAGCCGTACAGCGCCATACCCGGCACGCCGGTGTATTGCGGGCGCTGCCCCGGTTTTTGTGCGGGGTCGGCGCCCCAGATGCGCACCGCCATACGGTCCGCCAATTCTCTGGCAAAATGCCACTGCCCGCCGCGCTTGCAGCGCAAAATGGCAGTGCGCACCTCGTCCGCATAGTAGTAGGCTGCCATCTTGTCGTTCAGCGCGTAGAAGTCGTGGTCACCGTCCGGCAGGCGCGGCGGCTGATGCGAAAGGCGTTCTTCCTCCGCTTGGCACGCCGGACACACGGCGGCGTCCTTGGCGTGCTGCCCCAACAATGTGCCGCAAAACGGGCATACACGCGGATACAAAAGACCGGCTGCGCGTTGGCAAAGCCCCGCGGCGTCCCGCCGGGTCATACCTGCTGCACCCGTGAGGATGCCGCCTGCCGCAAAAGATACCGCAGCCCGCTGTAGCGCATATTCTGCCGCACGTTCTGCACCATCGTCTGCTCGGTGCGCGCGGTGCCGGTCAGCACGCACAGCTTGCGCGCACGGGTCACGCCGGTATACAAAAGGTTGCGGTAGCAAAGCCTTGCGGGTACGTCCGCCACCGGCAGTACGACCGCCGGGAACTCCGAACCTTGGCTTTTGTGTACCGTCACGGCGTAGGCGGGTTCCAATTCGTTGAGCTGGTCGGCACCGTAGACGTATTTGCGGTCATCCATCAGTACGGTGACGCTCTGCGTTTCGGCGTCCACGGCGGTGATGATGCCTAAGTCGCCGTTGTAGGCGCCGACGCCCGCCTCCGCCCCGGCGCGCTCAAAGGTGATGTCGTAATCGTTTTTGATCTGCATGACCTTGTCGCCAAGGCGCAGGATCTTGCCGCTTTTCTCGCTGCCGATCTGCGGCTTGCCGAACGCCGGGGGGTTGAGGATCTCCTGCAGGCGGCGGTTCAGCTCCACACTGCCGGTGGGACCGACCTTGGTCGGACACAGCACCTGAATATCTTTGACCGCGTCAAAGCCGTATGCCTTGGGCAGCCGCGTGCTGACAAGGTCGCAGACCAGCTTCTGGCAGGCAAGCCCCGCCGATTCTATCATAAAAAAGTCGTCCTGCGCGCTGCCCTTCTGGGGCATCTGCCCCTCGACGATGCGGTGGGCGTTCTGCACGATCAGGCTTTTCTGCGCCTGACGGAAAATCTCGGTCAGTCTTACGGTGGGTACGACCCCGGCGCGCAAAATTTCGCCCAGCACATTGCCCGCGCCCACGCTGGGCAGCTGGTCGGCGTCCCCCACCATAATGATGCGGCAGTGGTAGCGCGCCGCGGCAAGCAGCGCCTGAAACAGCTTGGCGTCCACCATACTCATCTCGTCCAGAATGATGACGTCGTATTTCAGCAGATTTTTTTCGTTGTGGATAAACCGCACATTGCCGGTCGTGTAATCGACCTCCAGCAGGCGGTGGATGGTGGACGCCGTATGCCCGGTCAGCTCGCTCAGCCGCTTGGCGGCGCGGCCCGTGGGCGCGCACAGCGCCACCCGGTCTGCCTGTGCCTCGTACAGGCTCAAAATGGCGTTGACCGTCGTGGTCTTGCCGGTACCGGGACCGCCGGTCAGCACCATCACCCGGCTGGAAAGCGCCAGCCGGATCGCCTCGCGCTGCAAGGGCGCATAGGCAAAGCCCTGCACGATCTCCATTGCGCGGATGTCACTGTCCAGCGTCTTGGGCGCTTCGGTGGGAAAGGTCGAAAGCTCGCCCAGCCGCGCGGCGATGTCCGCCTCGGCAGAAAGCAGATCCGGCAGGTAAATATATGATGTTCCGTCAAATTGCTGCTCGCGCAGCTCCTCGGCAGAAAGCAGCTCGCCCAGGCTGCGGTCAATTTCCTCCGGCGCAACGCGCAAAAACTGCGCGGTGCTTTGCAACAGCTTTTCGCGCGGCAAGCAGGTGTGACCGTTGCCCGCATTGTGGCGCAATGCGTACAGCAGCCCCGCCGAAATGCGCAGGCTGCTGCCCTGCTCAAATTGCAGGGCGGCGGCAATGCCGTCCACTTGGGAGAATTTTAATTGCAGCGGCTCGCCGCACAAAAGATAGGGGTTCTGGTTCAGCGCTTCGACGGTGCGCGGACCGAAGGCGCGGTAGGCGGTCACGGCATTCTGCGCCGACAAGCCGTAGCGGGCAAACCACGCCACGACCTCCCGCACGCCGTACATACGGCGGAATTCCTGCGAGATAGCCGCCGCCTTTTTTTCGGTGATGCCGCGCAGCTCACACAGGCGCTGGGGCGTTTCGGCAATGACGGTCAGTGTTTCCTCGCCGAATTTTTCAACGATCTTTTTCGCGGTGGAGGGTCCGATGTACGGCAGCACCCCGCTGGAAAGATAGCTCAGCAGCGCCTGCGTGTCCTGCGGCAGGCTGGCTTCGCAGGTTTCTGCCTTGAACTGCTCGCCGTAGCTGGGATGGTTGACCAGATGCCCGTAGACCGTCACGCTCATACCGTTGTCGATGCTGCCGACATTGCCCGCCACAACGACATCGGTGCCGCCGGCGTCCACCTCAAACACAGTGTAGCCGGTTTCGGCATTTTCGTAGATGACGCGCTCGACCACGCCCTCCAGCTTTTGCAGCTCTGGCTGTTGGTTTTCCACAGGTGTCCCCTCCTTTCTTCAAAAATAATACGGATTTTGACACACTTACACAGTATTAGTTGTATTATACCCCAAATTGCAGGTTTTGGCAAGGTCGGCGGCATACAAAAAGGACGCCGCCCTGTACGGTGCAGCGTCCTTTTTAGGAAACTTCTTTCGGATTTTTATTCTGCCACGGCAGCCTTGAGGGCATCGGCGCGGTCGGTGTTCTCCCACTTGACGCCCAGATCCTCACGACCCATATGCCCGTAAGCCGCCAGCTGGCGGTAGATGGGCTTGCGCAGGTCCAGATCGCGGATGATGGCGGCGGGGGTCAGGTCAAAGACCTTCTCGACAGCCTTCTCAATTTTTTCGTCCGCCACAGTGCCGGTGCCGAAGGTGTCCACCATGATGGAAACCGGCTGTGCCACGCCGATGGCGTAAGCCAGCTCCACCTCGCACTTGGTGGCAAGCCCGGCAGCCACGACGTTCTTGGCGACCCAGCGGGCAGCATAAGCAGCAGAGCGGTCCACCTTGCTGGGGTCCTTGCCGCTGAAGGCACCGCCGCCGTGGCGGGCATAGCCGCCGTAGGTATCGACGATGATCTTGCGCCCGGTCAGTCCAGAGTCACCCTGCGGACCGCCCACGACAAAGCGACCGGTGGGGTTGATGAAATACTTGGTGTTTTCGTCCAGCAGCTCGGCGGGGATGACCTGCCGAATGACCTCGCGCAGGATGTCGGCGTGCAGCTGCTCCTGCGTGACTTCGGGGCTGTGCTGGCTGGAGATGACCACGGTATCCACGCGCACGGGCTTGCCGTCCTGATATTCCACGGTGACCTGGCTCTTGCCGTCCGGGCGCAGGTAGCTCAGGGTGCCGTTCTTGCGCACCTCGGTCAGGCGCTTTGCCAGCTTGTGGGCAAGGCTGATGGGCAGGGGCATCAGCTCGGGGGTTTCGTCGCAGGCGTAGCCGAACATCATACCCTGGTCGCCGGCGCCAGCCACGTCATCGTTGGTGCCCAGCGCGATGTCGGGGCTTTGCCCGTCGATGTTGGTAATGATGCCGCAGGTGTCGCAGTCAAAGCCGTACTTGGCGCGGTCGTAGCCGATGGAGCGCACGACCTCGCGGGCGATGGCGGGGATATCGACATAGCAGCTGGTGGTGATCTCGCCCATAATGTGGACAAGACCGGTGGAGCAGGTGGTTTCGCAGGCGACACGCGCGCCGGGGTCTTGCTCAAGGATGGCGTCGAGAATGGCATCGGAGATCTGGTCGCAGATCTTGTCGGGATGCCCTTCGGTGACGGACTCGGACGTGAACAGGAACTTGGACATAGTTGGTTGCCTCCCTAAAATAAAAAATATGGTGGTCTTGGGCAGAAAGGCAACTGTCAGGAAGAAAAAAGCGCGCAGCCAAAAGACTGCGCGCGTTACGCTTATCTTTCGGTTCCCCGCAGGACTTGGCACCTTGCTGTACAGCAGGTTGTCGGGCTTCATCGGGCCTGTTCCCTCAGCCACTCTTGATAAGTTGCTATTCTGTTGTGACGTGTGCTATTGTAGCAGATATCGGGCAGAAAGTCAACGATGCTGTGTCGGACATATCCCTGTTTTTGCCCAAAAGTCGTACAAATGCGGCGCGGCGTACCGAAATCAGCGGCGTCCGTGCAGCAGCGGAGAGAGCGGCTTGTAAATCAAAAAGCACAAAGCAGCGTCCAAAGCGCCCTTACAGAAGGTAAACGGCAGGTTGAACACCAGCAGGCAGCTCAACAGCCCGTCCACGCCGGGGTTGATGGCCTGATACATCCCGATGATCGCCTCCAGCGGCAGGTGGTAGAAGGTCACATACGCCGGATACACGATAAAATAGTTGTACGGCACCGACACCAGCGCCATAACCAGTGCGCCCACCGCCGCGCCGATGATGGCGCCCTTGCGGCTTTTGTTGAACTTGTAGACCAGCCCCGCCGCGCCTACAAACACGGCGCCCATCACAAAGTTGAACAGCTCGCCCACCGCGGCGGTGGAGGTGCTGGGCAGCTTGATGAGGTTTTTGATCAGGCAGACGACAATGCCGGACACCGGACCATAGGCAAAGCTCGCCAGTAGGGCGGGCAGCTCGGACACGTCCAGCTTGATGAACGCCGGCATAATGGGAATGGGAAATTCCAGATACATCAAAAGGGCTGCCACAGCGCCCAGCATGGCGGTGCCGGTCAGGACACGGGTACGGTTGGTGGATTTTTGCATAAGTATGCCTCCAAATAAAAAGTATTGAAAGCCGGTTTGCGATTTCATACTTCGGGATGCCGTTTCCGACAAGTTCGTGCCAAACAAAAACGCCCTGCCAAAAACGATGGCAGGGCGCAACAAAAAGCACAGAAAAACAGCTTTCCGTTTCTTTCATCCGGACTATACCGTCGGCCCCGGATTTGCACCGGGTCAGCGGTCGCACAGCGACCGGTCGCGGGCTTACGGCTTACGCCGCTTACCGCCGGTGGGGAATTTCACCCCGCCCTGAAACAGACTTTCTGTAAAAGATTATACCACAGAATTTACAAATTGCAAGCAAAATGATATAATCTTGCCAAATGGAGGATTTTTTATGCTGATCGAATCTGTTGACTTTTCGCTGGCGGCGCTGCTGCCCGCGCTGATTCTGGGGGCATCCGCCTACCTGCTGCCCATACTCTACCGCCGCTTTGCCAAGAGCCTGCTTCAAAAATTGCACGCTCTTATGCCGGAAGTTCTGCAAATTCTGACCGAGGCGTATCTGGAACCCACTACCCTTTTGCTGCGCACCTTTTTGGGGTACGCCGCGCTGCACGCCCTGCCCGTTCAGTTTGCCGAAAAATTCCCCGTGTACAGCGTGCTGGCGCTGTTTTTCAGGCTGTGCGTGATCTTCTTTATCGGATACGGCGCGTGGCGGGCAGCGCCGATGTGCCGCCTGCTTTTGCGCAGTGCCGAAAACCACCTTGACCTTGCCACCAACAAGACGATGGGGCGCTTTTTTGAAAATATTTACAAGGTGCTGGTCGTCGTATTTGCAGGCATTGCGGCGCTGGATCAGCTGGGCGTTCCCGTTACCGGGCTTCTGACCGGTGCCGGGGTGGCAGGTCTTGCCATTTCGCTGGCAGCGCAGTCCACCCTGTCCAGCCTGATTGCCGGCATCACGCTGGTGCTGGAGCATCCTTTCGGCATCGGGGATTATATCATTTTAAGCAGCGTCGAGGGTACGGTCGAGGATATCTCCTTCCGCTCTACCCGCATCCGCAATGCGGATAATGTCGTTATCACGATAGAAAACTCCAAGGTCTGCGCCGAGTATATCCAAAACGCCAACCAGCGCACCAGCCGCCTGTGGCAGTTTACCTTAGGGCTGACCTACGACACGGCAGAGGAAAAAATTCAGCGCCTAACGCAGGATTTAACGCAGCTTTTGCAGAGCCAGCCCACCGTGCAGCCCAACGGCGTGACCGTGACGCTGGACAAGTTCAACGATTACAGCCTGGATATTTTGGTGCGCGTCTACCTGACTACCCTGCCCTACGCCGACTATCTGAAGGAACGCCACCGCCTGAACCTGCTGATTATGCAGACCGTGAAAAACGCCGGGTGCGAATTTGCCTTCCCGACCACCACCGTGGAGATGGCAAAGGGCAAGTGACGATCCCTGCGGAGTGCCCCCTGTCCTGCAAATTGCGGTATGTGCTCCCATGCGCTTGGGCGCGGTTAGATCATTATAAGTTGAACGGCACATATGTTGAAACTTTGATAGAATTGGAAGAATTATCTCCGGAATCTTATCTCGTACGTACTGAAGATGGATTTTGGGTATCTGATGCTATACAAGGCACTCTCTGCCACATAAAACGCTCAAATTCTCCCTCTGAGGTATCTTGATGAAAACGAATTGTTTTTTTTATTACATTTGGCTTTCAACCGTGCAATTTTGTCATGAATTCAAAATCAATGTGATTTTGATTGTTTCTATGGCATTAGGGTTACTGTTCCCTATTTTATGTCTTGGCAACATTAATGTGTTCGTACAAAACATCGAGACTATGCGTATTCAAGGGGGAGCAGATACAACCGTGCTTACTTTGTATGGCGAAGATGTCGCATTTCAAGACGTTCAAAGAGCTGTACAAAACGTAGGAATAAAGCCGGTGAATTTTGCCCTCATTGCATATTGCAATAGTACCGTGGACTGGAACGGTGAACGTCACAGTGAGGTCGTCTATTATGCAACTGAAAATATCACTGACTTTGAAATGTTTGTACCTGTATCAGGAAAATCCGAATTTTCTAAAAATCAAAATACATGCATTATAGAAAAAACGGATTTGGAGCAATATGGTAAGTTATCTATAGGCGATACTGTCACGGTTGACGGTCGGGCATACAAACTGGCGGGTGTTTATTCTTCTGTGCGCAATAACGGCAAAATTTTCCTTCCGCCTACGGTGCAGACCAGCAAAGACACTTTACAGTACAGCCGAATCTATTTGCGCAATACGCAGCAAAGCGATTTAGAGCGTTTGTGCAAGACGCTTGAAACAATAGGGTTTACGGTTCGCAGCGTTCGCAATGGTGAGCAGGACTTCCAAAAGCTCCTCAGTCAATGCATCCAGCAGTCAGTTCTCATATTCGGCGCCGGGGCTGTCAGCCTGCTGTTTGCAGGTCTTAACATTGGGCTCGTGCTCACAGGGAAAACCCTGCACAACAAGCGGCTCATTGGCATCCACATGGCGCTGGGCTCTTCTTACGGCACGGAACTTTTCTCCGCATTGGTAGAAAACCTGTTGTGTTTCGCTGCTGCGTTTATCCTTGATTTGGCGCTTGTGCAACTTTTGCGGCCAACGGTTCCCCAAACCTTTGCTCTTGCCCTTACTGCTGGTGTATACATCGGAGCGTTTGTCTTCGGAGCAGGAATGGTATTGCCTGTCACGTGGGCCACCATGCGAAATTTGAAAAGAAGAAAGCTTGTAGAATTGATGGAGAGGGTGTCATGATGTTATATCCGCTCTACCGTGCGGTGCAAAAGCTGCGGCTGAACCGTAAAACCTATCTTTTTCTGCTTATAGAGTTTGTGCTTGGCACGACAGTTGTACTTTGTGGATATTTGTCCGGCAGAGCCGCCACATACCGTTTGGAAGCCTACGAAATGCAGAGCAGAAAAAACAGTATATCCATTCAGTATTATGGCGGCGATGGTCTCAATGCTGCCGTAACACCTGAAGATTATGCCAAATTATGCGAAATATATGGCTCGGAGTATAGCTTTTCATATCTGTTGTTTGAACGAACAATCTATACATTTGAGCTACAAGAGGATAAGGTACAAGATGTCATATTATCTTCTATGGATGAGAACACTTTTGAATTCTTCTTCGGCGTACAGCCAGAACCGGATACTGTTTATTTCGGTGCGCAAATAGAAAAGGACTTGCCCAACAGATTGTTTTTTGGGCGTGATTGGTTTTTGCTTGATGAACAAGGCGCAACGATAAACGGACAGCTACTGCACACAGCAACCTTACCCGACAATTCTGATTTCTTACTATTGAGCGCTATGGAAAGTGAAAATGTGGATACCGCGCAGCTTATCGTTTTGCCGTTTTCGCAGCTAAATATGTTGACTGCCAATGCTGACGCCCCCATGGCCTATTTGAGCGTATTTTTACAAAGCGGACAGAGTATTGACGATGTACAGAGAATTGCCGATTGGCTACAAAGCCGTCATCCGTCCTACAGTTATACGGTGTCTGACCAACGCGCGGAACTCAAAAAATCCATCCGCGATATAACGCAATGGATGGAGCTGTTTGTATGGGTAGCAAAATGTTCGCTTGTCATTACAACGGTGGGCATCATTGGAGTTTTACTTATCTATGTAGAACAGCGCAGACGAGAATTCGTTATTGCGTTGACTTTGGGGGCAACACACGGTACGCTTATTTTTGAACTGTTTTGCGAAGTGTTGCTTTTTTCACTTTTGGGAGGCGTAATAAGTTTGCTGTTAACAATATTTATTGCACCGCAGCTTTCCACTGTGACATTCACAGTGCGTTTTTCCTGGACATGCGCGATACTTGCAATAGGCATAGCATTTGGAATCACGCTTATATGTTGTGTATGTACGATCCTCGGCACGCGTAGTCGCTACCCAACGAAGATTTTATAGCGTTAAAAGGAGCAAAAATGAAACCGATTCTAAAGCTGCAAGATGCAAGTAAAATTTATCGGCAGGGTGGTGTGAAAACTGTAGGGATCGAGGCGGTAAACCTTGAAATCTATCCTCACGATTTTGTCGCTATTACAGGTCGTTCAGGCTGCGGCAAATCGACTCTGCTAAACATTTTAGGCTGTATGGATGAACTGACAAGCGGCAGTTATTTCTTTGACGGCGAGGACATTACAAGACTGAAAAGTAGAGCCGGCGCGGCATTCCGTAACGAGAAAATTGGTTATGTATTTCAAGCATTCAACTTGGTTAATGAAATTAGTGCGCTTGAAAATGTCTGTATGCCGCTTGGTTATGCAGGTGTGTCCAAACGTGAACGAGATGCTGTGGCACATGAACTGCTCGCACGTGTTGGCATGGCCGAAAAAGCCAACAAACGACCCGTAAATCTTTCTGGCGGCGAACAGCAGCGCGTTGCCATTGCAAGGGCGCTGGCTCGTTCGCCGCGTGTGTTACTGGCCGATGAACCTACGGGTAACTTAGACAAAGCTAACAGCCTCGCCATTATGGAACTGTTTTCCAGTTTCAATCGCAGCGGAATGACGATTGTTATGGTAACGCACTCTCCAGATGTGGCCGCGTATGCAAGTAGGCAAATACATATCTGCGATGGAAAAATCATTGAATCTTTTGGGGGAGGGACATATTGATTTGTTCATCTTCTGAAACCGGACTTGGTGTGGAAACTAACCGAAGAATGGAAATCCTACCGTGCTGATGAACCCTCTGCATTTTACCTGAAGGTCACAAAACTCGGCGGCGTTTTATTTGCCCTGTGCGGAGTTTGTGGGATTCTGCTGCCGTTGATTTTGGAGTGATTCCTTCTTTAGTGCAAACAGCAAAGCCCGGCGCTTTCGCGCCGGGCTTTTGTTTGTTACAGCGTAATTTTGTGGTAAACCTTTTTACCCTTTTTGATGACAACGCCCTCGGTCAGCTTCTCGGCGGTCAGAACCGCCTTGGGGTCGGTGATTTTCTCGCCGTCCACCAGCACGCCGCCCTGCTGCACCAGTTGGCGGGCCTCACGGTTGGAGCCGCACAGTCCGGCAGCCACCATCGCTGCCAGCAGACCGACAGCGCCGTCCTTGACCAAGGCGGCGTCCAGCTGGGTGCTGGGCATATGCTCGTGGTCGGCGGCACCGCTGAACAGCGTGCGGGCGGTGTTCTGCGCCTTTTCCGCCTCCTGCTCGCCGTGAACCATCTTGGTCAGCTCGTAGGCAAGGATCTCCTTGGCTTTGTTCAGCTGCTCGCCCTGCCAGGTGTCCATCTCGTCGATCTGCTCCAGCGGCAGGAAGGTCAGCATACGGATGCACTTCAGCACGTCGGCGTCACCAACGTTGCGCCAGTACTGGTAAAACTCAAAGGGGCTGGTCTTGTTGGGGTCAAGCCAGACGGCGTTGCCGGCGGTCTTGCCCATCTTCTTGCCCTGAGAGTCGGTCAGCAGCGTGATGGTCATGGCGTAGGCATCCTTGCCCAGCTTGCGGCGGATCAGCTCGGTGCCGCCCAGCATATTGCTCCACTGGTCGTCGCCGCCGAACTCCATATTGCAGCCGTAATTCTGGAACAGGTGGTAGAAGTCGTAGCTCTGCATGATCATGTAGTTGAATTCCAGGAAGGACAGACCCTTCTCCATACGCTGCTTGTAGCACTCGGCGCGCAGCATATTGTTGACGCTGAAGCAGGCGCCCACCTCGCGCAGCAGGTCAACGTAGTTCAGGTTCAGCAGCCAGTCGGCGTTGTTCAGCATCATCGCCTTGCCCTCGCCGAACTCGATAAAGCGCTCCATCTGGCGCTTAAAGCACTCGGCGTTGTGGTCGATGTCCTCCTTGGTCAGCATCTTGCGCATATCGGTACGCCCGGAGGGGTCGCCGATCATCGTGGTGCCGCCGCCCAGCAGAGCGATGGGGCGGTTGCCCGCCTGCTGCAGGCGCTTCATCAGGGTCAGCGCCATAAAATGACCGGCGGTCAGGCTGTCGGCGGTGCAGTCAAAGCCGATGTAAAAGGTAGCCTTGCCGTTGTTGATCATTTCCTTGATCTCTTCCTCGTCCGTGACCTGGGCAATCAGACCGCGGGCTTTCAGTTCGTCATAGATCGTCATAATAGACCTCCGTTTTGTTGCGGCAAGGGCAAAAATAAAAGCCCCTGCCAAATGTGAAATTTGGCAGAGGGCGAAATTTCGCGGTACCACCTCTGTTTGCCCGCCCCTCGCGGCGGCGGGCCTTCGCGGGTGCGGCAGCCAAAGGATACGCTGCGACACCCAAACGCTGTAACGTGCGCACACGGCACAGCCTACTGACCAAAAACGGCGTTCAGCCTGCTGCTCCGGGCTGTATTCCCCGCTGCCCGCGCCGACCCCTTGCACCAACCGGGGCTTCTCTGAAGCGCTTATGCCGCGGGTACTGATTCCCATCCAAGCATTTGATATGTTTAGTTATACCATAAATTTTGCGTTCCGTCAAGGGGGCTTGCCTCACAGAAAAACGCCGCCCCTGCCACAGGGCGGCGTTTCGGATTCAGTTACAGTCCCTTGCGGGCGGCGACGCTGCTGCGCACCAACGCGCGCTTCAGGCGTGCCTGTGCCAGCTCCATTTCGCGGGCGTCGGCTTTTTGCGCCAAAATCGCCTCGGCACGCGCCTTGCTGCGCTCGGCACGATCCTTGTCGATGTCCTCCGCCCACTCAAAGGTGGTGGCAAGCAGACGGCACTCGCCGTCGATCATACTGACCATACCGCCCATACAGGCGGCACGGCGCTTGGTGCCGTCCTCGCGGGTGATGTGCGCCTCGCCCATACCCAAGGCGGTGGTGTAGTCGATATGGTTCGCCAACAGCTGGATCTGCCCGTCGATCGTGCGGCAGGACACAGCCGTGACCATGCCGTCATACGCGACACCGTCCGGCGTAAGGATCTTTAACGGAAAGGCTGTCATCGGCGCGCCTCCTTACTGCTGCTTTGCCTTGGCCAGCACGTCGTCGATGGTGCCGGCAAACAGGAAGCAGCTTTCGGGGATGGAATCGCACTCGCCGTTCAAAATCATACGGAAGCCGCGCAGGGTTTCCTTCAGCGGCACATACTGACCGGGCATACCGGTGAACTGCTCGGCTACATGGAAGGACTGGGACAGGAAACGCTGCACCTTACGGGCGCGGTTGACGGTGATCTTGTCCTCCTCGGACAACTCGTCCATACCCATAATGGCGATGATATCCTGCAAGTCCTTGTAGCGCTGCAGCACCGCCTGCACGGCGCGCGCCACCTCGTAATGCTCCTGACCCACGACCTCGGGCGAAAGGATGCGGGAGGTGGAATCCAGCGGGTCCACGGCGGGGTAGATACCCTGCGAGGCGATGTCACGGCTCAGAACCGTGGTGGCGTCCAGGTGGGTAAAGGTCGTGGCGGGCGCAGGGTCGGTCAAATCGTCCGCAGGCACATAGACCGCCTGCACCGAGGTGATAGAACCCTTGCGGGTGGAGGTGATACGCTCCTGCAGGGCGCCCATTTCGGTGGCCAGCGTGGGCTGGTAGCCGACGGCGGAGGGCATACGACCCAGCAGCGCCGAAACCTCGGAGCCTGCCTGCGTGAAGCGGAAGATGTTATCAATGAACAGCAGCACGTCCTGATGCTTGACATCGCGGAAATACTCCGCCATCGTCAGACCGGACAGCGCCACGCGCATACGCGCTCCCGGCGGCTCGTTCATCTGACCGTAGACCAAGGCGGTCTTGTCCAGAACGCCGCTTTCGCGCATTTCACCGTACAGGTCATTGCCCTCACGGGTGCGCTCACCGACACCGGTAAAGACGGAATAGCCGTTGTGCGCGGTGGCGATGTTGTAGATCAGCTCCTGGATCAGAACGGTTTTGCCGACACCGGCGCCGCCGAACAGACCGATCTTGCCGCCCTTGGCGTAGGGGCAGATCAGGTCAACGACCTTGATGCCGGTTTCGAGAATTTCGGTGGAGGATTCCTGCTCGTCATAGCTGGGCGCAGGGCGATGGATGGGCCAGCGCTCGGTGTTCTGCGGGGCAGGCTGCTCGTCCACAGGCTCGCCCAGCAGGTTGAAAACGCGACCCAGGCATTCTTCACCCACGGGTACGTTGATGGGCGCGCCGGTATCGACAGCCTCGGTGCCGCGCACCAGACCGTCGGTAGCGGCCATGGCGATGCAGCGCACCACATTGTCGCCAATGTGCTGTGCAACCTCGACCACCAGCTTTTTGCCGTGGTTATCCAATTCAATGGCGTTCAGCAGCGCGGGCAGCTCCCCTTCCGGAAAACGAATGTCCAGAACAGGACCCATGACCTGCACTACCTTACCGGTGTGTTTTTCCGGCATAGCGCACACTCCTTTGTTTTAGGCTTCGGCGTCCGCGCCGGCAACGATCTCGGTAATTTCCTGCGTGATCGCAGCCTGGCGGGCACGGTTATAATACAGATTCAGATGGTCGATCATCTCGCCGGCGTTCTTGGTGGCGGCATCCATCGCCGTGCGGCGGGCGCCCTGCTCACTGGCAACGCTCTCGCACAGGGCGCCGTAGACGACACCTGCCAAATATTCCGGGATGATGGCGTCAAAGACCGCTTCGCTGCTCGGCTCGTACAGCATCAGGCTCTTATGCTCGTGTCCCGGTTCGGGACGCGGCGCATCAAAAGGCAGTACCGACAGCACCGACGGCGTCTGGGTCAGCATAGAAACAAACTGCGTGAACGCCAAGCGGATCTCGTCAAACTCCCCTGCCAGAAATTTTGTGCAGACAAGGCGGGAAATTTCAAAGCAGTCGCTCACCGAAAGGCTGCCCGCCTCGGCAAAAGCCGTGGTCAGCAGGGGTACGCCCCGGCGCTCGAAATGCTCGACGGTCTTTTTGCCGATGGGCAGAACGCAGTAGTCACTGTCCCCGGCGTCCGCCGCCACCGCTTTTAAGATGTTGGCGTTGTAGCCGCCCGCCAGACCGCGGTCACCGGCGATGACGATATACAGCCGCCGATGTCCCTCGCGCTTGGCAAGATACGGGCTGCTGAATTCAGAATCGGCGTTGGCGATGTCGAACAGCGTGGTATACAGCGTTTCAAAATACGGGCGGCTGTGTTCCACGCGCTCCTTGGCGCGGCGCAGCTTGCTGGACGCCACCAGCTCCATGGCCTTGGTGATCTGCATGGTGCTCTGCACGCTTTTGATGCGCAGCTTGATTTCCTTCATTGAACCGGCCACCGGCAGCACCCCCTTTGCAGTTTATTTGTTCTTGATGAAGCTTGCGGTAAAATCCGCCAGAACAGCTTTGAGCAGTTCCTCGGTTTCGGGCTTGAGGTCGCCGGTGGTGCGGATGGTTTCCATCACGCCCGCTGCGGTGACGTTCTCGTCCAGATAGGTGTACAGCGTCTGCTCGTACTCGGCAATGTCCGCCACGGCAACATCCTTGAGATAGCCGTGGATGGTGGCGTACAAAATCGCCACCTGCTTTTCGACGGGCACGGGGCTGTTGCGGTCCTGCTTGAGGACCTCGACAATGCGCTCGCCTTGGGCAAGACGCGCCTTGGTATCGGCGTCCAGGTCAGAGCCAAACTGGGCGAAGCCCTGCAGCTCACGATACTGGGAGTAGATCAGTTTCAGCGTACCTGCGACCTTTTTCATCGCCTTGATCTGGGCGTTGCCGCCGACACGGGAAACGGAGATACCGGGGTTGACAGCCGGGCGGATACCGCCGTGGAACAGCTCGGTTTCCAGGAAGATCTGACCGTCGGTGATGGAAATGACGTTGGTCGGGATATACGCAGCCACGTCGCCCGCCTGCGTTTCGATGATGGGCAGTGCGGTCAGGGAACCGCCGCCCTTGGCATCGCTGAGCTTCGCCGCGCGTTCCAGCAGACGGCTGTGCAGGTAGAAAACGTCGCCGGGGTAGGCTTCACGTCCCGGGGGACGGCGAATCAGCAGAGAAAGCGCACGGTACGCGACGGCGTGCTTGGACAGGTCATCATAAATAATGAGGACGTGCTTGCCCTGATGCATGAAATATTCGCCCATGGCGCAGCCGGCATAAGGGGCGATATACTGCAGCGGCGACAGCTCGGACGCCGTGGCGCAAACCACAGTTGTGTACGCCATAGCGCCGTTTTTCTCCAGATTTTCGACCAGAGAGGCAACCGTGGAGCGCTTCTGACCGATGGCAACGTAGATGCACAAAACATCCTTGCCCTTCTGGTTCAGGATCGTATCGGTTGCGATAACGGTCTTACCGGTCTGGCGGTCACCGATGATCAGTTCACGCTGACCGCGGCCGATGGGGATCATCGAGTCGATGGCCTTGATGCCGGTCTGCAGGGGCTGCTTGACGGGCTGACGATCCAGAATACCGGGTGCCGGGGATTCAATGGCACGATACTCGGCAGCCTCAATGGGGCCCTTGCCGTCAATGGGCTGACCCAGCGCGTTGACAACGCGGCCGATCATCCCCTCGCCCACCGGCACGGAAACAACCTTGCCGGTGCGCTTGACGACGCTGCCCTCTTTGATGCCGGAATCATCGCCCAGCAGAACGATGGAAACGCTGTTTTCTTCCAGGTTCTGCGCCATACCGTAGGTGCCGCCGTCAAACTGGACCAGCTCACCTGCCATGCAGTTGTCAAGACCGGCGGCGCGGGCAATGCCGTCGCCGACCATGGTCACAGTGCCGGTTTCAGTCTGCTCGATGGCGTTCTGATAGTATTTAATTTGCGAGCGAATGATTCGGGAAATTTGTTCAGGTTTCAGTTGCACTGTTTGGTTCACCACGCAATCTTTTATTTGCTTTACATCACGACGCCGGCGATCTCATCCCGCATCGTTTCGAGGCGGCGCTGCACGGTGCCGTCCAAGCGCTTGCCATCCATATCCAGCCGCAAACCGCCCAGCACGGACGGATCGACTTTTTCTTTCAGGGTAACGGTCTTGCCGGTCAGCGCCGCCAGCTTTGCCAGCAGCTTTTCGCGGCTGGCATCCTGCAAAGGCACTGCCGAAACCACCGTGACCTCGATTATGCCGTGGTCAGCGTTATACTGCGCACGGTACGCCTGCGCGCAACCGAAAAGCTCCGGCAGCAGACCTTCCTCACACAGCAGCTTCATAAAGTTGATCAGGTACGGATGCGCACCCTCAAACGCCGCGTCCAGCAGATCGCAGCGCTCTTTCTTGGGCAGGTTTTCTGCCGTGAGCAAGCGCATATAGTCCGCATTTTCGCCAAAGCAGGTCACAGCGGTTTCCAACTCGCTGAGCAGCTCGTCGGTCAGCTGTTCTTCTTTGGCAAGCTCATACAGGCTGCCGCCGTACCGTTTGGCTGTTTCGGTCACGACGCATCCCCCACATTCTGAATAAATTCGTCAATGAGTGCCTGATGATCCTGCTGTTTGATTTCGCGCTCAACGACCTTGCCGGCGATCTCAACGGCCATACCGCCGATCTCGTTCTTGAGGTCATTGACTGCTTTTTTGCGCTCCTGCGCAATATCCGCCTCGGCAGCGGCGCGGATGTTCGCGGCCTCGGTCTTAGCCTCGCCCACGATCTCCTCCTCACGCTTCTGCGCGCGGCGGGTCGCTTCCCGCAGCATGGCATCGCGCTCGTCCTTGATGGACTGCAGATGCGCCTGATATTCGGTTTCCAGCGCAGCCGCTTTCTGTTTGGCCGCGTCGGCATCGGCGTACATCGTGTCGATCTCGTTCTGGCGGTCGTCGATCATCTTTTTGACCGGCTCAAACAAAAAATGTTTCAGCACGGAAAAGGTGATCAGCATATTGCAAAAGGTAAACAGCGCTGTCCACGGATTGATGCCTACAAAGCTTTCAAAGCCTGTCACTTGCTGTCCCTCCTTTCGTGATGTTCATTTTCCCGATTAGTGGAAAACGAACAGCAGCAGCAAGGAGATGACCAGCGAGTAAATGCCGGTGGATTCGGTAATGGCGCAGCCAAGGATCATATTGGTACGCAGGTCGCCGACCATTTCGGGCTGGCGTGCCATACCTTCCAGAGCTTTGCCGACAGCGTTGCCTTCACCGATAGCAGGACCGATAGCGCCAAAACCAATGGCAATACCGGCACCGATCGCACAGGCGGCTTTTACGATTGCAGTTTCCATATTGAAATCCTCCCAGTTATAAAATACGTTGTTATACTTCTTCCGGCGGCGGGCAGGCATTGCCCACATACACCATTGTCAACAGGCTGAAAACAAGGGCTTGAACCCCGCCGGAGAATACATCAAAATACAGGCTCAGGATGCCGGGGATACCGACCTCCAGATAAGGAACGCCTGTCAGCCCCAAAAGAGAGAGTGCGCCGGTGGCGATAAAAACAATGCCGAAAATTTTCTTTGCCAGCTTCTTGTTTTTAACGCCCGCGACCAGCAGCGCAATGCCGATGACCAGCACCGCTGCGCCGATGACGACGCTTTTGCCCACAAGCCCCAGCAGCAAGGCAGAGCAAGTTGCCAGCGCGGTGTAGACAAGGCTTGTCAGCACGCTGCCGCCCGCGATGTTGCCGAAATGACGGAACGCCATCGACAGCGGCTGTGCGATCTCAGAAACCAGGTTCATCGGCGTCATGACCACCACAGGCTCAGTAAAGCCCTTGAGCCAGCCCCCGACGCCGTTGCGCTTGATGGAGCAGCTCCAGCACAGCACGCTTGTCATGATCGCCCACGTTGCCGTGGTGGAAAGGTCTGCCGTGGCAGAGCGGAAAATACCCGTCATACCGATAAAAGACCCGCATACCGAGGACAGGAACAACGCCCCCATATACGGCGCCCAGTACAGGTTGTGCTTGCCCATGGTGTCGCCCACCATGTCATACAGCATCGTTACGCCTTTTTCTACCAGCACCTGCCTGCGGCCGGGGCGTTTTTCCAAGTTGCGCCCCAACACCACCGCTGCCGTACACAGCAGCACCATGACCACAAAGCTTGCGACCGTGGTCTGGGTGATGGTAATGCCCAGCGGCAGGGTCCAGTAAATTTTCGGTCCGTTCATTTTGCAGCTTCACCGCCTTTTGTGTCCTTGCGGAAAAATTCCAAAATTTTTAAGGAAAGCTGGGCGAACAGCAGCGGCAAAATCGCCGGCACCGGCTCGCACAGATCCATGCGAAAGATAAGAACATACACCGCCAATAAGATCAGCGGGCGCACCACGCTGGAGGCTTGTATCTCCATCTGGGCTTTTTTGGCGTCGCCTGTCTGGGCTGCACGGTCCATCGCGTTGGACACCGTGATGCTGAGCGCCGCAAAGTTGCCCGCTGCCAGCACAAAGCCCACCAGCGCCCCCGCCAGCGTGCGCAGCGTAAACTGCCCTGCCAGCGCATACACGACCAGCATCAGCCCCTCACACACAGCAAGCGCCGCCGCCACACGGGCAATTTCCTGAAAAACCTCCCGTTGTTTCTGCATAGGGCGGCTCCTTTCTGCCTTAGTGGCGGTTGAATGATACCGGGGGCGGGTCGGGTTTCTTGGGGGGCTTCGCCTGCCGGTCAATGGCTTTCAGCGAGCTGCGCAGCCCCCCGACCGCCGCCAGCAGACCCACAACAAAGCCTGCCGCTACGACCCAGCCGCCCAAGGCGAACCGGCGCTGCAGCCACACAGCCCCCCACAGGCTCAGCACCGGCGGCACCGCCACCGACATACCGAACTGGGTCAGCCAGACCAGATGGCGGGCGATGTCATAGAAGGTTTTCACAACAACGCGCACCCCGATTCAGACCCAAGATTTATTAACAGTATACACGAAAGTGCCGGACTTTTCAACAGGTATTTGCCGTGCAATTTTTATTTTTTGTGCAACTTAACAGATTATTCATATTTGGGTGCAATGTACAAAAAAAGCGCCCGCGCCAAGGCGCGAACGCTGAAAATTTATTTGCTGCTGTTCTTTTTTTCGCCGAAGCGGTACTCGGTGCCGTTTTTCAGGCGCTCGATGTTGGAGCGGTGCAGCCAGATGACCATCGCTGCCATAATGGCGCAGCACACCGTGCTGAAGGCGACCGTTGCGGCATCGGCGCCGTGCGCCAGCAGATTGATGAGCGTCGCCACCGGGTACAGCGCGGCAATGATGATGCTGCCCAAGGACACGATGCGGGTGATGGCAAATTCTACCAGAAAAATCCCCAGCAGGACGGCGCAGACCAGCGGCTCGGTGGCAAGCGCCGCACCGGCACCGACCAGCACGCCCTTGCCGCCCTTAAAGCCGAAAAACAGCGGGCGGCTGTGTCCGATCATACAGAAAATGGCAGCCAGATACGCCCCGCAAACGGGGTCCAGCGGGTTCTGCCAGGCTGCGCCCGTGCCGGAAAGCAGGGCGTCGAAGATAAAGCGCCCCAGCCGGACGGCGGCAACGCTTTTGCCCACATCGCCCAGCGTGGTCAGGACGGCCGCCAGTTTGCCGTAGGTACGCAAAACGTTGGTCATACCGGCGTTTCCGCTGCCGTGGCTGCGCACATCATCATTGTACAGCACCTTGGAGATCAGGACGCCAAACAGGATGCTGCCCAGCAGATACCCGCTCAGCGCGGTCAACAGGCAGGCGGCAAGGATGTGCAGAATGTTCATAACCGTTACACCTTTCCGGCGCGGGCTACGCCGTCGCCATGTTCACGGGTGATCATACGGATGGGGGTACCCGTCAGCCCGAAGGTTTCCCGGATCTGGTTCTCGATATAACGCTGGTACGAGAAATGGAACAAAACCTTCTGGTTGACGAAGCAGACGAACGTCGGCGGGCGGGTCGAACTTTGGGTGATGTAGAACAGCTTCAGCCGCTTGCCCTTGTCGGAGGGCGGCTGCACCTTGGCGGTGGCACGGGCGAGCATTTCGTTCAGCGCGCCGGTGGGGATGCGGGTGCCGTTCTGGATGTCCACAAAGTGGATGGTTTCAAACAGCTTGTCCACGCGCTGCCCGGTCTTGGCGCTGATAAACAGAATCGGCGCATAGGACATAAAGCTGAAGTCCTCCTGCAGCTTTTTGCGCATGGTATCCATGGTGTAGCTGTCCTTTTCGACGGCGTCCCACTTGTTGACGGCGATGATGCACGCCTTGCCCTGCTCGTGGGCGTAGCCCGCCACCTTGGAGTCCTGTTCGGTAAAGCCGACGGTGGCGTCGATCATAATGACGCAGACACGGCTGCGCTCCACGGCAGCCAGGCTGCGCAGCACGCTGTAGCGCTCGACGCCGCTTTCGACCTTGCCCTTTTTGCGCAGACCGGCGGTGTCGGTAAAGATAAATTTGCCGTATTTGTTTTCGACCATCGTGTCGATGGCATCGCGGGTGGTGCCTGCCTCGTTGGCAACGATCAGGCGGTTCTCCCCCAGAATGTGGTTGATCAGGCTGGACTTGCCCACGTTGGGGCGCCCGATGACCGCCACCGAGATGCGGTCATCCTCGTCCTCGTTTTCATCGTCAAAGTGCAGATGCTCGCACACGGCATCCAGCAGGTCGCCGGTGCCGTGACCGTGAACGCCGGAAACCGGGACCAGCTCGCCCAGACCCAGCGAGTAGAAATCGTACAGCTCCATGGGAGGTTCGCCGATCTTGTCGCACTTGTTGACCGCCAGCACCACGGGCTTGCCGCTGCGCATCAGCATACCGGCAATGTCCTGATCCTGCGGGGTGACGCCGTTGGTCAGCTCGGTGACCATAACGATGCAGTCCGCCGAGTCAATGGCGATCTGCGCCTGCTCGCGCATATGCGCCAGCAGACCGTCGTCAATGCGCGGCTCGATACCGCCGGTATCCACCAGCAAAAATTTATGCCCGCACCATTCGCAATCGCAGAAAATGCGGTCGCGGGTGACACCGGGGGTGTCCTCCACAATGGCAAGGCGCTGACCGGTCAGCTTGTTGAAGATAGTGGACTTGCCCACGTTGGGGCGTCCCACAATGGCTACGATCGGTTTTGCCATATCAGCTTTCCTCCCTTGTCGGTTTTCGTATCAGTCGTTTGCGGCGGGGCGTACCCAGCACTGCCTTGCAGCAGCCTGCGCCGTCCGTGGGGATGGTAATGACCCTGCAGCCCAGGCTTTCGCCCAGACCGGCGGGGGTCACATCATCCAGAAAGCGGTCTTTTTCGTCCCGCAGCATTACCTCCGGCACCGCCAGCGTGCCGCTTTGCAAAGCGCCGCGGCACTGCGCGGCAATGTCGGTGCCTGTCACAAGCCCGGTCACACTGACGTTGCCGCCGAAATAGCGGTTCTCGATGGCGTGTACCGTGACTTGTACCTGCGGGTAGCGCTGCATCAGCGCCTGCATACATTCCTTTATTAAAGGGGCAGCCAGCGTGCCGGTGGCAACGTCCAGCGCATGGGGCAGGACCAGACCGCGGTATGCCTCCAATTCCTGCAGGAAGGTGTCGTGGTAGAGCCGCCACATCCCCACGCCGTCCTCCAGCTGGGCAAACTCGTCGTAAAATTCGGCGGGCGGCACTTCCCTTCCGGCGGTCAGATACCACTCATCGCTGGGATATACGATGCTGCGCCCGTATTCGGCGCGGCATTTTTGGGCAAATTCTTCCAGAATGTCCAGCGTTTCGGCAGCGGACTGCCGATCGTAGGGGGTCAGCTTGTACAGCCCCTCGCGGTAGTCGGTCACGCCGGCAGGCACGGCGGCGATGCTGCCCACCTGCGGGCGCAGCGCCAGCAGGTCGTTTAAGGTGCGGCGCAGCTCGTCGCCGTCATTGATGCCGCGGCACAAAACCAGCTGGCAGTTCAGCTCAATGCCGCCCGCCGCCAGCTTGGGCAGGTACTGCAGCACTTCCCCGCCCCGCTTGTTGGCCAGCATCCGCACGCGCAGCGCGGGGTTGGTCGTGTGTACCGAAACGAAGATCGGGCTGATGTGCATCTGAATGATGCGGTCGATCTCATGCTCGGAGAGGTTGGTCAGCGTGATATAGTTGCCGAACAAAAAGGACAAACGCTCGTCGTCATCCTTAAAATACAGCGGTTCCCGCATACCGGGGGGCAGCTGGTCGATAAAGCAGAACATACAATGGTTGGAGCAGCTGTGCTTTTCGTCGCCCAGATAGGTTTTGAAGTTGCAGCCCAGCGGCTCATACTCACCTTTTTGCACCTGCAGGGTGCGCTGCTGCCCGTCCGCGCAGATCTCCAGCGAAAAGGCGGGCGGCGTTGTATAAAATTGGTAGTCCAGTGCATCGCTGAGCGGGTGACCGTCGATGGTCAGCAGCGCGCAGCCGGGCTGCAGACCCAGCCTTTGGGCGGGGGAATTTTCGTCCACCGCCGTGACATATAGCGGCATTGGATGCCCTCCTTTCGCGTCAGAATGACAAAAAAATGGGGAAGGCAACGCCCTCCCCTGCAGTCTCCTTACACTCCCCGGCTGAAAATCAGCCGCGCCGGAGCGGAAAAGCCACATCCTTCAAAAAAGAGATCAAGCCTCTTTCTTGATGATTTCCTGACCCTTGTAGTAGCCACACTTGCCGCAAACCTTATGGGGAACCTTCAGTTCGCCACACTGCGGGCACTTCACCAGCGTAGGCGCCTCCAGTTTCCAGACATTAGAGCGACGTTTGTCGCGGCGGGCTTGAGAATGCTTTCTCTTGGGTACGATAGCCATAATCGGACACCTCCTTGGCGAAATTCAACTGAGCAGTTGTTTTAATATGCTAAGCCGTGCATCCACAGGGGCAGCTTCTTCTGCCGTTTGGCAGGAGCAGCCTGCCGACTTTTTCTTACCGCAGACGGGGCATAGACCTTGACAATCCGCACTGCAAAGCAGTACCGGCGGAACCTCGAACAGCAGTTCCTGAAACACCAGTTCCTGAAGATCGAGGCAACCTTGTTCGCTGCATGGCAATTCAAAATCCGGGTCGTCCAGATCGCGCCGACGCACGAAATACTCTCTCTCAAAGTCGTAACTGCGGGAAAGAGGCTCCAGGCAGCGGGCGCATTCGGACCGGACATCCGCCTTTACGCAAAGCAGCAACGCCGCGCCATCCTCGGTGGGCGTTGCCGTAAAGGTACATTGTGCAGGGGTATTCAGCGTAAAAGCGCCGAAATCCGCCCCGGACATATCTGCCGCAAACGCTGTTTCATAGGGGCTGCGGGCGCTGTCTAAAAAGGAACGCAGATTAAATTGCATAGTACACCTCAAAAGGTTGCTTAAATAGTATACACAAGTTGCGGGGGGTTGTCAACAACTAAAACACAAAAAGTTGCGATTTTTTTATTATTTTACGAAAAAAAGGGCAGGAAAGCCGGCTTTCCTGCCCCAAAATTTGCGGTTTGCGGGGGTAAACGAGGTCAGATGACGTATTTCTTCAGTTCCTCAGGCAGGGCGGCGGCATCGGCAGACACGGTGACGACGACCTCAATGTTCTGGGTGATCTTGTCGATCTTTGCCAGAACCTTGGCGGCAGCGTCCATATCGTGGTCGATGATGCGCAGGATGCCGTCGATGAACAGTTCGGTAATATCGTAGTTGCCCGCCAGAACGCCGGCAACAAAGCCGTACAGCATATCGGCACCGACAACGCCGTACTCGTCCACATCCACCAGACGGGCGGCGTGGTTGATCTCGGTGGTGAGCTTCATGCACTTTTCGATGACAACGATGTTGCCGGAAGTGGTCTTGGTGGCCTTGTCGATCATCTCGATCATAGTTTTGGTCTTGCCGGAGCCTTTGGTACCAACGATGAGTTTCAACATAGGGGTTACCTCCTTATTTCGTAAGCGCTTGCGCGCCATGGTTCCTTGGGTTTACTCGCTCAGGGCTGCTTCCAGCTCTGCCTTGCGATCCTCGTAGCCGGGCTTGCCCAGCAGGGCGAACATATTCTTCTTGTAGCTCTCGACACCGGGCTGGTCAAACGGGTTGACTGCCAGCAGGTAGCCGGACACGGCGCAGGCTTTCCAGAAGAAGTAGATCAGCTCGCCGACATCGTGGGCGTTCAGGCTGTCCACTTCGATCAGACCCAGCGGCACGCCGCCGTCGGTGTGGGCAAGAATGGTGCCCTCCATCGCCTTGCGGTTGACGACGCTCATATTCTGATCGGCGAGGAAGTTCAGCCCGTCGAAGTTGCCCTCCAGCGGCTCAATGTAGAAGTCCTCACGGGTGTTTTTGATGTCCACGAAGGTTTCAAACATAATGCGGCTGCCGTCCTGCAGGAACTGACCCATCGAGTGCAGGTCGGTGGAGAAGATGCAGGAGGTGGGCATCAGACCCTTCTGGTCCTTGCCCTCGCTCTCGCCGAACAGCTGCTTGTACCACTCGTTCATCATGGTAAAGTCCGGCTCAAAGCACGCCAGCGTTTCCACACTCTTGCCCTTGCGGTACAGGATGTTGCGGGTCATGGCGTAGCGGTAGGCATCGTTGTCCATGGTGCATTTGCCGAACTTCTCGCGTCCGTCGGCAGCGCCCTGCATCAGGGCATCGATGTCGATGCCGGCGCAGGCAATGGGCAAAAGACCCACGGCGGTCAGCACGGAATAGCGCCCGCCGACGTCGTCAGGCACCACAAAGGTGGGCCAGCCCTGCTCGTCCGCCAGCTGCTTCAGCGTACCCTTGGCGCGGTCGGTGGTGGCGTAGATGCGCTTGTTGGCTTCCTCGGCGCCGACAGAATCCTCCAAGAGCTTACGCAGCACACGGAATGCCAGCGCGGTTTCGGTGGTGGTGCCGGACTTGGAGATAACGTTGATGGAGAAGCGCTTGCCCTTGGTCAGCTTGATGATGTCATTGAGGGCAGACGGAGAGATGGTGTTGCCGCAGAAGTAGATCTTGGGACCATCCTCGGTTTCGTTGTGGAACTGACCCTTGACGGCCTCGACCACGGCGCGTGCGCCCAGATACGAACCGCCGATGCCGGCTACCAGCAGCACATCGGAGTCGGAGCGGATCTTTTCCGCTGCCTGCTTGATGCGGGCGAACTCCTCGCGGTCATAAGTAACAGGCAGGTCAAGCCAGCCCAGAAAATCATTGCCGGAGCCGGTCTTGGACTCCAGCTGATCGTGTGCCAGCTTGACCTGCGGGAAGATCGTTTCATATTCTTCAGGACGGATAAATTTAGTCAGATGCTTGCCATTGAATGCAACAGCCATTGTTCCGTTCCTCCTTTGTCATTTATATATCACAATGATACTGTTTTATCTGGTCATTGTCAAGCAAAAAACCGGGAATTTTTCTAAGTTTTCATTTATTATGCACAAATCACGCCCCGCCCAGCAGCACGGTATGCACAAGATAGTGCAGGCAATATCCAAAACTCAACGCCTGAACGTCCTGTGCGGCGCAAATGGGCAATTCCTGCAAAACGGTTTCCCCGCGCAAAAGCTGCCAGCTGCCCACGGGGCTTCCCTGCTGTACGGGGGCTTGCAGCGTATCCGGCAGCAGGATCTTTGTCTGCAGGTCGCTGCCCTCGCCCTTGGGTACCAGCAAGCGCTCGGGCGCGGCGTAGTCGAGCGCGGTCGTTTCGGCGGTGCCGCGCTTCACCGGCAGTTCTTCGGGCGCGTCGTCGGGCAGCGAAACCTCGGCGCTGTCGTAGTGGGCAAAGCCGTAATCCAGCAGCGTTTTTGCGGCGTCAAAGCGCTCTTTTCCGGAGGCGGAACCCAGCACAACGGCGATCAGCCGCAGCCCGTCGCGCTCGGCGCTGGCGGTGATGCACACCCCCGCCTTGCCGGTGGTGCCGGTTTTCAGCCCCGTGATGCCGGGGTAGCTTTTCAGCAGCTTGTTGGTGTTGACAAGCTGGGTCTTGCCGCCGCGCAGGGTGTCCATCCAGACGGTACAGTACTCGCGCACTTCGGGGTGATGCAACAGCATTTCCCGGCTCATCACGGCGACATCCCGCGCACTGGAAAGATGCCCCTCCTCATCCAGACCGCAGGCGTTGGCAAAGTGGGTGGCAGTCATACCCAGCGCGGCGGCGCGGGCGTTCATCGCGTCCACAAACGCCGGCTCGCTGCCTGCCACAAACTCCGCCACCGCCACGGCGGCATCGTTGGCGCTGGAAATGCAGATCGCCTTGAGCATCTCCTGCAAGGTCAGCTGCTCCCCCGGCTCCAGCCAAATTTGGCTGCCGCCCATATGGTAGGCGTGTTCGCTGACCGGCACAATATCTGTTAAGGAAATTTTGCCCGCCTGCAGCGCTTCAAAGGTCAAGAGCAGCGTCATCACCTTGGTGATGGACGCCACCGGGCGGCGCTCATCGGCGTTTTTCTCGTACAGGACGGTGCCGGAATCCTCGTCGATCAGCACCGCGGCGGCACAGGGTACATCAAAATCCTGCACCCCTGCCGCCTGCACGCCGGGTATTGCATCGGCATAGCTGCGCAGCACCGCCGTTACCGCCAGCAGCAGGCACAAAACGGCAAGCACGATCTTCTTTTTCATCGCAGGTCACCCCCATGCTATCGCTTTGTTTCAGCCTATGCAGCGGCGGGGCAGATTAGTATTGCGCTTTTGCGGCGCATTTATTATAATAGAGGTATTACGCTAGAGAAAAGGATCGTATTTATGCGGGTAACATTTTATACCTTGGGCTGCAAGGTCAACCAGAACGAAACCGGCGCTATGGAGCAGCTGTTTGAAGCAAACGGCTACACCGTGGTGCCTAATGATGAGCCGGCGGACGTGTATGTGGTGAACAGCTGCACCGTGACCAATTTCGGCGACCAGAAAAGCCGCAAATGGCTGCGCCGCGCCAAGCGCGAGAACCCTGGCGCCGTCACAGTGCTGACGGGCTGCTATCCGCAGGCGTTCCCCGAGGAGGCTGCCGCCATCGCCGAGGCGGACGTGGTGACCGGCTCCGGCAACCGCCACGCCGTGCTGACCGACGTGCAGAAGGTGCTGAACGGCGATGCCGAGCGCGTGGTGGATATCCGCCCCCACGAAAAGGGCGAGCGCTTTGAAGAACTGCCGATGAACAAATTTGCCGAGCATACCCGCGCCTTTGTCAAGGTCGAGGACGGCTGCAACCGCCGCTGCGCCTACTGCGTGATCCCCCGCGCGCGCGGTCCCGTGCGCAGCCGCGACGAGCAGAGCATCTTGCAGGAGCTGCGCCGTTTGGCGGACGCGGGCTACAAGGAAGTCGTGCTGACTGCCATCAGCCTGCCGAGCTACGGCACCGACACCGGCACCAGCCTTGTGGAGCTGATCGAAAAAGCCGCCGCCGTGCCGGGCATTGAGCGCCTGCGTCTGGGCAGCCTGGACCCGGATATGCTGCACGACGAGGACATCCGCCGTATGGCAGCCGTCAAAAAGCTCTGCCCGCAGTTCCATTTAAGCCTGCAAAGCGGCTGCGACAAGACCCTGCGCGCAATGCGCCGCCCCTACACCACCGCCGTTTTTGCCGATATCGCCGCCAAGCTGCGCGCTGCGTTCGGCGCGGAAAACGTCAGCTTTACCACCGATGTGATCGTGGGCTTCCCCGGCGAGACCGAGGAGGATTTTAAAGCCAGCATGGATTTCGTGCTTTCGCAAAAGTTCCTGAAGGTCCACGTTTTCCCCTATTCGCGCCGCGAGGGTACCCCCGCGTACGACTTTGCCGACCAGCTGCCGGAGCACGAAAAAGAAGCCCGCAGCCGCCGTATGACCGAGGCGGTGGAAGCCATGCGCGCCGAGCAAGCCGCTGCCATGCAGGGGCGCAGCGCCGAGGTGCTTTTGGAAACGCCGCTGTCCGCCACGCTGTTTACCGGCTATACCAAGCAGTATCTGCCGGTTCTGGTGAACGCCGCCGGACACGCATCGGGCGATATCGTGCGCGTTGCCTTGGGCGAATGGGACGGCAAACGCTGCCGCGCCGCGCTGATATAAGGCCCATTCGGTAAAAAGCGTGTAAAATCTTTTGCTTTTTTGCAAAAATCGTTGCCGCGCCCCTTGCCAAGGGCGCGGTTTTTTGGTAAAATTTTAACAGGAGCGCCATTCCCCCGTGCTGACGCTCAATAGAGAGCATTGAGAGCAATCGTAAAGCAAAAAAAGGAGCAAAAACAATGAGAGGCATTTACACCCCCGTAACGGATATCCGTCGTAAGGTGTTCACCGAGGTCGCCCGTATGGCCTATGAGGTCAACGAGATGCACGATTTCGAGTATCTGATGCGCGAGCTGCCCTTTAAGATCATTCCCGGTGAGGAAAAATCTTTGCGCAGCAGCATCTTTCTGGAGAGAGCCATCGTGTCCGAGCGCGTTCGCCTGGCGATGGGTATGTCCCTGCGTCCTCTGGACGAGAGCGTGCCCGCCACTGCCGGTCTGAAGGAAACCATCAGCGCCGACAAGTACTACGAGCCGCCGCTGATCAACGTCATCAAGTTCGCCTGCAACGCCTGCCCGGAAAAGATCATCAAGGTCACCGCCATGTGTCAGGGCTGCCTGGCGCACCCCTGCCAGGAGGTCTGCCCCAAGCACGCCATCAGCTTCCGCAACGGCAAGAGCCACATTGACCAGAGCCTGTGCATCAAGTGCGGCCGCTGCGTCAACAGCTGCCCGTACAGCGCCATCGTCAAGACCGAGCGCCCCTGCGCCGCCGCCTGCGGTATGGGTGCCATCCACTCTGACGAGCATGGTCGTGCCGAGATCGATTACGATAAGTGCGTATCCTGCGGTATGTGCCTGGTCAACTGCCCCTTCGGCGCCATCGTGGACAAGGGTCAGATCTTCCAGCTCATCCAGAGCATCAAGCGCGGCGATGATGTCATTGCCATCGTTGCCCCCGCCTTCATCAACCAGTTCCCCGGTATGACCCCCTCCAAGCTGAAGGAGGCTATGCGCCGTCTGGGCTTCAGCGATGTGACCGAGGTCGCCATCGGTGCCGACCTTTGCACCATCGACGAGGCGAAGGACTTTATGGAAGAAGTTCCCGCCAAGATCCCCTTCATGGGTACCTCCTGCTGCCCCGCGTGGAGCGTTATGGCCAAGAAGCTGTTCCCCCAGCAGGCAGAGTGCATCAGCATGGCGATGACCCCGATGGTCCTGACCGCCCGCTTGATCAAGAAGGAGCATCCCAACGCCCGCATCTGCTTTGTGGGTCCCTGCGCCGCCAAGAAGCTGGAAGCCAGCCGCCGTTCCGTGCGCAGTGAGGTTGACTTTGTGCTGACCTTTGAGGAACTGATGGGTCTGTTTGAGGCAAAGCAGGTCAACTTTGCCGAGCTGCCCGACAACCCCGAGGATGCTTTCCACAGCGCCAGCGCCGATGCCCGCGGCTTTGCCACCTCCGGCGGTGTTGCCCAGGCGGTTGTTAATGCCATCAAGAAGATGGACCCCGATCGCGAGGTCAAGGTTGCCAGCGCTCAGGGTCTTGCCGAGTGCAAGAAGCTGATGACGATGGCCAAGGCCGGCAAGTACAACGGTTACCTGCTGGAAGGTATGGCTTGCCCCGGCGGCTGCATTGCCGGTGCCGGCACCCTTGCTGACCCTGCCAAGAGCATTGCGATGCTGAACAAGTACAAGGCAGAGGCCGAGATGAAGGTTGCCACCGAAACCCCGTTCCAGGATTCCTTGGATCTTTTGCACTACTAATCTAATATAGTATAACGAAAGCCCGCGCCTTTGCGTTTGCAAAGGCGCGGGCTTTTCATTTGTCGAAGAATCCTTTTTTCGGGCTGTAATGTAGGGCGCGTGTCTTGACCATGCCGAATGGCGCGCGATTTCCCAATATATCGTACTATCGGTTAAGCTGCACGGAACGGTCAAGACCGTTCCCTACAAACCTGCCGAAAGTTCGCAATTGTCAATTAAGTTTATCAATCGCCTAAAGCCCGCGCATTTGCGGTTATTTGTGGTATTTCATCCCGGCGTTGATGGTGCAGGCGCGGTAAAGCTGCTCGGTCAGCACAAGGCGTGCCAGCTGGTGGGGCAGCGTGATGCGCCCCATACTGATGCGCGCCTTGGCGGCCTGCTTGACGCGGTCGTCCAGCCCGTGAGAGGAGCCGATGACAAAGGCGATATCCCCTGCCCCGCTGCCCGCGCGCTGCGCCAGCATTTCGGCAAGTTCCTCACTGGAAATTTGCTTGCCCTCCACGCAAAGCGCCACCAGATACGCCCCCTTGCGCACCGAGGCAAGAATGGCATCTGCCTCCTTTTGCAGGGCTTTGGCGATCTGCTTGTCGCTGGCATTTTTGTCCGCAAGGGCGGTTTCCGGCAATTCAATGATGCGGAAATTGCAGAACCCGCCCAGCCGCTTGCGGTATTCCTCGACCCCGGCGGCAAAATAGGCGGCGTTCATCTTGCCGATGCAAATCAGGTCAATGTTCTGCATACGCCCCTCCTTAAAACTCAATGTACGGGCTGACCTCGTTGCGCTCCTGCGCTTGGATCAGCACATCGCGCTCCGGCTGGATGCCCGCCGCCAGCAGCACGTTGTAGACGGTAGTCAGCGCCAGTTCCGGCGAGTTGTTGGTCTGGCTCAGATGGCACAGCGCAAACTTTTTGCAGCCGTCCTGAATCAGCTCCAGAATTTCGGCGGCGCAGGCCTTGTTGTCCAGATGCCCGCGGTCGCTGGCAATGCGCACCTTTAAGTAGTACGGGTACGGTCCGCCGTGCAGACTGAAGGCGTCGTAGTTTGCCTCCAGCGCCACAAGGTCGCAGCCCGAAAGGTTGTCAATGACCACCCCGGTCAGCACCCCAAGGTCGGTGGCAAGCGCCATAACGCTGCCGTCCGGCGTGCGGATGCGGTAGCCGCAGCAGGGTACGTCGTGGCTGGTGGGAAAGCAGGTCACGGTAAAGCCGCCGATCTCCACCGTCTGCCCGTCGATGGCGGTTCTCTCCACCGCCGGGGGCAGCGTGCCGCGGGATTCCAGCATATCCAGCGTGTCGGCGCAGCCGTAGACCGGCAGCGGGTGCTTTTTCAAAAAGGTATCCAGCCCCGCAACGTGATCCGAATGCTCGTGGGTGATCAGGATACCGGCGCAGTCGCTGACGGGCAGCTCCAGCGATTTCAGCGCCGCCAGTGTGGTGCGGCAGCTTTTGCCCATATCCACCAGCAGATACTGCTGCCCGGCGCGAACCAAGGCGCAGTTGCCGGAGGAACCGGAGTACAGCGTGGTAAACAGTGCCATAGGGTTGTCCTCTTTCTTTGCGTCCTATCGGCATGGGGAAGGGTGCGGTATTGCCTTTGACGCATAAAAAATGGGTCGCCGCAAAGGGTCGACCCAAAAAATGTTACGGATGCTGCGGTCAGATGGCGCGGTTAATGGCATTGCGCGGTGCCTCGACACGGCGGATATCCGCGCCCAGCAGCTGCAATTTTTCGACGATATTTTCGTAGCCGCGCTCAATGTGGATGGTTTCGTCCACCTCGCTGATGCCGTCCGCCGAAAGGGCAGCCATAACCATGGCGGCACCGGCGCGCAGGTCGGTAGCACGCAGCGGCGCGGGGCGCAGCTTTCTGACGCCCTCGATCACAGCGACCTGCCCATCCACCTGAATGTTTGCGCCCATACGCAGCAGCTCATCGACGTAGCGGAAGCGGTTTTCCCAGATGCCCTCGGTCACGATGGAGGTGCCGTCCGCCAGTGTCAGCAGCGTGGTCATCAGGGGCTGCATATCGGTCGGGAAGCCGGGATGCGGCATCGTCTTGACCTTCAGCGGGTGCAGATCGCCCGTGCGGCGGATGCGCAGGGCATCGTCAAACTCCTCGATCTCACAGCCGGCAGCACGCAGCTTGGCGGTGATTGGCTCCAGATGCTTAGGTGTCACGTTGCGCAGCGTCACATCGCCCTTGGTGATGGCGGCAGCCACCATATAGCTGCCCGCCTCGATCTGGTCGGGGATGATGGAGTAGTTGCAGCCGTGCAGCTGCTTAACGCCGTGAATTTTAATGACATCGGTGCCTGCACCGTGGATATCGGCACCCATCATATTCAAGAAGTTGGCAAGGTCCACAATGTGCGGCTCCCGCGCGACGTTTTCCAGCACGGTGGTGCCCTGTGCGGTGGCGGCGGCGAGCATAGCGTTCATCGTGGCGCCGACCGACACAGTGTCAAAAAACACATGGCTGCCCACCAGATGATCCGCCTTGACGCGAATCTGCCCATATTCCACCGAGTCCTCTGCCCCAAAGGCGGTAAAGGCTTTCAGGTGCTGGTCGATGGGGCGCGGACCCAGATTGCAGCCGCCGGGCATGGCGACCTGACCGGAGCCGAACCGCCCCAGCAGCGCGCCAAGGAAGTAGTAGCTGGCACGCATCTGGCGCGACAGCTCGTTGGAAACCTCGGTGCTGTTGATGTTGGTGGTGTCGATCTCGTAAATATTGCGGGTGACCATACGGATGTTGGCACCCAGCTCGCTTAATATCTGCAGCGATGCCATAACATCGCTGATGCAGGGCAGGTTTTCAATCAGGCATTTGCCCCCCGCCAGAATGGTGGCGGGCAAGATGGCGACCGCTGCGTTTTTGGCGCCGCCGATCACAACCTCGCCTGACAGCGGCTTCCCGCCGTGAATCACATATTTTTCCAAGATAGCTCTCCTTTGTGCTGCCGGCTGCCCACAGCCCTGTGCTGCACGGCAAAAATCGCTATATCTTTATAGATTATACACTATTTTTCCGGGTTTGAAAAGTACCGCAAAGCGAAAACCTGCAAACATTTTGCAGGTTTTCGCCCAAACGGCTTACATACCAGGGAAGAACTGGCGGGCGCTGATCAGCGTGCCGCCGCTGTACACCTCAAAATGGCAGTGGTTGCCGGTGGAGTTGCCGGTGGAGCCCACCTTGCCGATCTCCTGCCCCTGCGACACAGCCTGTCCCTGCGTGACGCCGATGCTGGACATATGCGCATACAGTGTGCGGTAGCCGTTGCCGTGGTCGATCTCGACATAGTTGCCGTAGGACCAGTGCCAGCCCGCCGCCACCACAGAGCCGGAATCCGCCGCCAGAATGGACGTGCCGTAGGGGGCGCAGATATCCGCGCCGCGGTGTCCGCCCGGCAGGCTTGCCCAGCGGCTGACATAGCTGTAACCGGGTACCGGCCACATAAAGCTGCCGGAGCCGACCTGCGCCACCATGCCGGTTTTGAGCTTGGTGCCGGTGATGGTGATCTTGTTCACCGGCTGCGTGATGACCTTGTAGTCCACCGCCTGACGATCCACGGGTACACCGTCAATGTAGGTGGTTTCGTAGGTGATGTCCGCCGTGCCTTCCACGCCGTCCTGCACAACGACGACCTTGCCGTAGTCGTACTCGGAGGAGGTGGAGTTTTCGGTTTCGTAGGCAACGGGGATCGTTTCGGTGTCGTGGCGCACGACCTTGACCTGGAGCAGGTCGGCATTGACCGCGCCCGTCACCAGCGTGGTGCCGCCGGGTATCTCCTGATCCAGCGTGAGCAGCTCGGGGTTGATCTGCGCCAGCGAGTCAAAGCTGACGCCGGTGGCATCCAGCACGTCCTGCACCGTGTCGCCGTCCTTGGCGGTGTACTTGGTAAGCCCTGCGCCCGCGTTGAGCGCCTTGATCACGTCGGCGTAGGAGCTGACGGATTTTTGCAGGAACACGCCGTCCACCATACGGATGTTATGTACAAACTCCGTTGTCACCGAGGTATCCATCGCATCCTCGTAGGGGGCTTTGATGTTTTCCAGATAGCTGCGCAGGTGGTCGCCCTCAGTGGTGACAAACTGCAGCTCATCGTCAATATAGACAGCCGTGGCGTTGACGATCTCGTCACTGGCGGTTTTCAGGATGGCGTTGGCGATCTCGCGCTCGGTCATTGTCTGGTCCGCCACCGCCAGCGTAAAGGTGGGGTTGACGTCCCATTCGGTCTGGGCGTCGTCGGTACCCTGCAAAAGGCGCTCTGCCGTAAGGATACGCCCCTGCACATCGTCGCGGGCTTTTTCAAAGACCTGTTCGGTCGCCACATAGCCGACGGACTCGCCGTTGACCTGTACGTTCAGCACAAATTGCAGCCCAAGACCCCGGCGCACGACCACCACCAGCACCGCCGCGGCAAGCGCCGGCAAGAAGTAGGTGGCGGCGACCCACACTGTGGGCAGGTACAGCTTGACACCGCGGAAAAAGTATTCGATTTTGGCGGTGCGTATGTCCTTGGGCTGCAGCTCGGTGTCGGACTGTTCCTCCAGCGTCTGCGGCAGCTCGCGGATATGCCGGAAGCCCGATGCAATATGCAAAAACGGGCTGAGCAGATCCTCCAGCAGGGTAAGCACACCCAGCAGGAAGGGGCGCAAAATCATCAGCAGCAGGTTGCGCACCGTGACAACAGCGCCGTGCGCCACTACCTTGACCTTGCGTGCCAGACATACCAGCACATATTCAAACCAGAAACCGATGCCGTACAGCAGATCGCCCACAGCGTTATCCACCCAGAAGGTGACAAGCCGCTGTTTTACGCCGGGCTTTTGTGCAGCGTGATCGGTCTTATGTTCCGTTTGCGTAGGGTTCAAAACGAATTTGCTCCTTTATCTGTTTCCGGGGCGCATGGCCCCACAAGTGCTGCATTATAGCGCATCCGGCTGCCATTTGTCAAGCATCCCCCCTGCGCCCAGCAGCGCCGCCATATCCGGCGGCAGCGGGCTTTGCACCCGTACAGGTGCGTGGGTATAGGGGTTTTGAAAGCGCATCACGGCGCAGTGCAGCGCCTGCCGGGCGATGTCCTGCACGGGTCCGCCGTACAGGCTGTCCCCCGCCAGCGGATGCCCGATATACGCCATATGCACCCGGATCTGGTGGGTCCTGCCGGTGTGCAGCCGACACGCTGCCAGCGTGTAGCGGTCTGTTTCGGCAAGGACGGTGTACTCGGTCAGGCTGTATTTGCCGTTCGGTGTAACGCACCGCCCGATAATGGAATCCCCCTGCCGCCCGATGGGTGCCTCGATAAAGCCGTGGCGCTGCGGCAGCGTACCCGCCGCGACCGCCAGATAGGTCTTTTCTGCCGAGGCTGCCAGCGCCGGGGCGGCAAAGGCATTCTGGGCGCACAGCACAAGACCGCTGGTGTTTTTGTCCAGCCGGTTGACCGGGCGGAACACCCCGCTGCGCCCCTGCGTTTGCAGGTAATGCAGCCAGCCATTCGCCAGCGTGCCGTCCGGGTAGTTGAGGGTGGGATGCACGGCAATGCCCGCCGGCTTGTCCAGCACGGCGGCAAACGCATCCTCGTAGGCGATGTGCAGCGGGATATCCTGCGGCACCACGTCGGTTTGCGGCTCCGGCGGCAGCACAAAGCTGACCGTCTGCCCGGGGCGCACGATATAGTCCGTATGTACCGGGACGCCGTCGCAGAAAAATCCCCCGCCGTCATACTTGACCGCCTTGATCAGCCCGGCGGTCAAGCCCTGTGTGCGCAAAAAAAGGTTCAGGCGCTGCGCCGGCATACCGGGCGCCAAGGTGTATTCCAGCCTGGTCATAAGCGCCCCCTTTTTTGTGCCTAGGTCATTAGATTATACCACAAATTGCGGTACGTTGCAATTATTTCACGCAAAAACGGCACATTTGCCCAAAAATTTCAAGCAAATGTGCCGCAATTTCCCCATAAAAACGACTGGACCGTAAGCCGGGTTCTGTATCAAACGACGATCTATCTTGTCCTTGCGTCACCGCAAGGCTCACGCCATCACCGGGACGCGCGAGACTCCGCATAATGTCCCATACGGATGTTGCTTCGAGCAGGGTTTACATAGCCGCAAAGTCGCCAGTGCGCTGGTGAGCTCTTACCTCGCCTTTCCATCCTTACCGCGAAACGCGGCGGTTTCTTTCTGTTGCACTATCCCTGGGGTCACCCCCGGCTGCCGTTAGCAGTTACTCTGTCTCTGTGAAGCCCGGACTTTCCTCAGGCAGCCCTTGCGGGCTGTCCCGCCGCCGTATGTTCCACTCGTTTTC
>CAKTAS010000004.1:0-33505 GCA_934529095.1 uncultured Gemmiger sp.
TGTGCGATATAGGGTAAGTATAACATATCAAGGTGCAAATTACCAGATATAAAGTTGTAAAATATCGGATTTTGGGGAAGGACGGAGTGGAGAGTGGAGAGTTTAGAGTTAAGATTTGGTGTGTCCGCTAAGCGGACACGTTTTTATATAGTGCGCTGTTGGTATGGTGCGCTGTAGGGCGGGGTGACCCCACCCCGCCGGGGAAACGTGCGGTTGGCGCAAATTTGCCTGTCAGGTTGTAGGGGCGAGCATTGCTCGCCCGTGGCGTTTGCCCGTTAGGCTGCATTGCCGCAAGGCAGTAAGGAGGGGTCAAGACCCCTCCCTACGAACAACCGGAAGGCAAGGTATAATTGGGAAAAATGCAAATTTTCGGCAGGTTTGTAGGGGACGCATATATGCGTCCCGTGGCGTTTACCCGTTAGGTCGATTTGCCGGGACGGCTGCAACGGGCGGCATATATGCCGCCCCTACAAATGACCCGTTATGTTGTTGCACCCGCAAAACCGCCTCCCCTTCAACTTGTCTCTTCATCCCCGCAGCAGGCCTTGCGGGGCGGCTGCGGGGTGCAGCAGCTGCGGCAGGCGCTGGTTTTGATATACGCCTGTATATCGTCAAAAATCGGCATCAGGGCTTGCCCGTCCGCCGTAAGGCGATACTCGACCCGCGGGGGAACCTCGGCATAATCGATGCGCTGCACAAGCCCGTCCGCCGCCAGCTCCTTGAGCTGGTTTGTCAGCATTTTGTGCGTTACGCCGTCCAAAAGTCGGCGCAGCTCGCCGTAGCGCAGCGTGCCGTGGGCGCCCACCATAAACAAAATGCGCATTTTCCATTTGCCGCTGATCTGATCCATGACCTGTTCCATTTTGTCGCAGCCGACATCGGCATAGCGGCAGCTGCAGTTTGCGTTGGGATGCATCGCTTTTTCCTCCTTTGGGGTACTTTCCAAAAAGTGCGTACTTGTCAAAAACAACCATAGGGTTATACTAAATATAAACCAAATTTTCCTGTTTTTCAACTTGTTCCGCGGCGCGGTTTGCGGTACAATAGACGTATGCAAACCACTGCGCTGTGCGCAAATATCAATACAAAAGGAAACAGACGTATGATCGACAAAATTTTTGAGTATCTGCAAAATTCCCCCTCGCCGTACCACGCTGCCGCCACCGCCGCCGCGTGGCTGGATGCCGCCGGGTACACCCGGCTGGAGGAAGCCGATTTCTGGAATCTGGAACCCGGCAAGGGCTACTATATCACCCGCAACAATTCCGCCGTGATCGCCTGGCGCGTGCCTGCGCACGCCATCGGCGGGTGGCGCATCACTGCCAGCCACAGCGACTCACCGTCGTGGAAGATCAAGACCGACACCGTGGAAAACGACGGCTGCCGCCGCCTGAGCGTCGAGGGTTACGGCGGTATGATCATGTCCAGCTGGCTGGACCGCCCGCTGACCGTGGCAGGGCGCGTGATGCTGCGCACGCCGGACGGCTTGCAGACCCGCCTTGTCCACCTCGACCGCGATTTGCTGGTCATCCCCTCGCTGGCGATCCACATGCAGCGCGACATCAACAAGGGTCACGCCTACAACCCGCAGGTGGATATGCAGCCGCTGTGGGGCGCCGCCAACAGCCGCACCCTGACCGACCTGATCGCCGAGGAATTGCACGTTGCTGCGCAGGATATCCTGGACACCGACTTACAGCTTGTCACCCGCCAGGCGCCCTGCTTTGTGGGTGCCGACCGCGAGTTTTTTATGGCGCCGCGCATTGACGACTTGGAGTGCGCCGCCACCACCCTGCTGGCATTCTTGGACGCCGCGTCCGACTGCGACAGCAGCTGCGCCCCGGTCTGGGCATTGCTGGACAACGAGGAAGTCGGTTCCGGCACGCGGCAGGGTGCCGCCAGCCGCTTTATGCGCGACGTGCTGGATCGCATCCTGGACGCCGTGCCGCACAGCGCCCAGGCGATGCACCGCGCCATGGCCAACAGCTTTTTGCTGAGCGCCGACAACGCCCACGCCACCCACCCCAACTTTGCCGCCAAGTCCGACCCCTGCGCCCCCGTGCGTTTGGGCGGCGGCGTGGTGCTGAAATACAACGCCAGCCAGAAATACACCACCAACGCCATCAGCGGGGCGGTGTTCCGCGCCGTCTGCGAAAAGGCGAACGTGCCGGTGCAGGTGTTCACCAACCGCGCCGACGAGCCGGGCGGCAGCACGCTGGGCAACCTGCAAAGCCAGACGCTGCCCATCCCGATGGCAGACATCGGCTGCGCCCAGCTGGCGATGCACAGCGCCGTGGAAACCGCCGCCGTGTCCGACGCCGAGGCGATGGTCAACGCCGTGGCTGCCTACTACCGGGTGCATCTGCGTGCCTTGGCAGACGGCACCTACACCTTAGCATGACCACCGGACGCTATGCCCCCAGCCCCAGCGGGCGGATGCACCTTGGCAACCTGATGTGCTGCCTGCTGGCATGGCTGAGCGCCAAAAGCAAGGGCGGGCAGGTGCTTTTGCGCATTGAGGATCTGGACACCGTGCGCTGCCCGCGCGTGTACGCCGACGCGATCATGGACGATCTGGCGTGGCTGGGGCTTGCCGCCGACGGTCCGACCCCGACCGTCTACCAGAGCGAGCGGAGCGGGATTTATCAACAATATTACGATATTTTGTTGAAAAAAGGGCTTGTCTACCCCTGCTTTTGCAGCCGCAGCCAGCTGCACGCCGCCAGCGCACCCCACCGCAGTGACGGGCAGGTGGTGTATGCGGGGACCTGCCGCGGGCTTTCGGACGAGGAAGTCGCCCGGCGCAGCTTAACGCGCGCCCCGGCGTTTCGGGTGCAGGTGCCGGACGAGGAGATTGCCTTTACCGACGGGCATTTAGGGCGCTATGCCGAAAATTTAGCCCGCGACTGCGGCGATTTTTACCTGCGCCGCGCCGACGGCGTGTTTGCCTACCAGCTGGCAGTCGTCGTAGATGACGCGCTGATGGGCGTGACCGAGGTGGTGCGCGGCAGCGATTTGCTGAGCAGCACCCCCCGCCAGCTTTGGCTGTACCGTGAATTGGGGCTGACCGCGCCGCAGTTTTACCACCTGCCGCTGCTGCTTGCCCCCGACGGACGCCGCCTGAGCAAGCGCGACGGCGACCAGAGCCTTGAAAACCTGCGCGCCCGCTACACCCCGCAGGAAATTATCGGAAAATTGGCGTATGTATGCGGTTTGCAGGACACCCCCGCCCCGGCTTCACCGCAGGAGCTGGTGCCGGGATTTTCTTGGGATAAGGTGCCGAAGCAGGATATCCTGCTGCCGGAGAAACTATTTTAAATGAATAGATAAAAGATAATAGATAATAAATAAGGTACGCCGCTGCGCGGCGAAAAATATAAAAAATTTCGATGGGACGATTGATTGTGTAGGGGCGACCATTGGTCGCCCGTGCCCGTTTGCCTTGTAGGAAAACCGCCCCGGAAAACGCGATACTTCGCCAAATTGGCGGGCGAGCAATGCTCGCCCCTACAAGAGGTTTTCGACCGCCTGCGCCGCTTTCTTCATTTTGGTTTGCGCCCACGGCGCAAACCCCACCTTATTTATTATCTTTTATCTCTTATCTTTTATCTCTTATCTTTTATCTCTTATCTTTTATCTTGAATTATCTCTTATCTTTTTTTGATTACGAGGTGCTTTCCATGACCCAGCGTTACGATATTACCGGCATGAGCTGCGCGGCGTGCGCCGCCCATGTCGAAAAGGCGGCGTCCGGCGTTCCCGGTGTGCAGACGGCGGCGGTCAGCCTTTTGACAAATTCCCTGCAGGTCACGGCGTCCGATGACGCGGATGCCGCCGCCCTGCAAGCTGCCATCTGCCAAGCGGTGGATGCCGCCGGGTACGGCGCTGCCCCCGCCGCCGCGGACGAGCCGCTGGATTTGACCGACACCGAAACGCCCCGCCTAAAACGCCGTCTGGTGCAGAGCCTGTGCTTTTTGGTGCCGCTGATGTATGTTTCCATGGGGCATATGGTCGGGCTGCCCCTGCCGCCCTTTATGCAGGGTCACGGCAGCGGCGCACTGGTGTTTGCGCTGGTGCAGCTGGCGCTGACCCTGCCCGTCTGCGTCATCAACCGGGACTTTTTTGTTTCCGGCTTCAAGGGGCTGGCAGCCCGCGCCCCCGGCATGGATGCACTGGTCGCCATGGGCGCCGGGGCATCGCTGGCTTACGGCGTGTTTGCCATTGTTATGATTGTCACCGGGCTTAAAAACGACGATATGGCGCTGGTTATGCAGTACCGCCACGACTTGTATTTTGAGTCCGCCGCCATGATTCTGACCTTGATCACCGTGGGCAAAACGCTGGAAGCGTACAGCAAGGGCAAGACCACCGACGCGCTGAAGGGGCTGATGAACCTTGCCCCGCAGACCGCCTGCGTGCTGCGCGACGGCAAGCAGGTGACGCTGCCGGTGGCGGAGGTTGCCGTCGGTGACCTGTTTCTGGTGCGCCCCGGCGAGTCCATCCCCGTGGACGGCACGGTGACCGAGGGTGTTTCCAGCGTGAACGAAGCCGCCCTGACCGGCGAAAGTATGCCGGTGGACAAGTTCCCCGGCAGCAGCGTGAGCGCCGCGACCATCAACCAGAACGGTGCGCTGACCTGCCGTGCCGACCGCGTGGGGCAGGACACGACGCTTTCGCAGGTCATCCGGCTGGTGCGCGATGCCGCCGCCACCAAAGCGCCGCTTGCCAAGACTGCCGATACCGTCAGCGGCATTTTTGTTCCGGTGGTCATGGGCATTGCCGCGGCAACCTTTGTCATCTGGCTGCTGCTGGGGCAGACCTTTACCTTTGCGCTGGCACGCGGCATCAGCGTGCTGGTCATCAGCTGCCCCTGCGCGCTGGGGCTGGCAACGCCGGTCGCCATTATGGTGGGCAGCGGCGTGGGCGCCAAAAACGGGCTGCTGTTTAAAACCGCCGCCAGCCTGGAAACCACCGGCTACACCGATACCGTGCTGCTGGACAAGACCGGAACCATCACCACCGGCGAGCCGACTGTGGTGGAGATCGTGGGGACCCGCAAGGTGCCGGAAAAGTTCTTGCTGAGCATGGCGGCGGGGCTGGAGCTGCGCAGCGAACATCCGCTGGCACGCGCCATTTTGCAGCGCGCCGAGGCGGACAAAATCAGCTATGCGATGGTCACCGAGTTTGAAGCCACCCCCGGCAAGGGCTTGCAGGGCAAGGTGGCGGGCAAGGTGCTGGCGGGCGGCAACGAAGCGTTTATTGCCGGGTTCTGCCCCCTGCCGCGCGATTTGACCGACGCCGCCGCCCGTATGAGCAAACGCGGCGTTACCCCGTTGTTTTTCTCGCTGGCAGGCAGCCCGGCAGGCGTGATCGGCGTGTCGGACGTGGTCAAAAAAACCTCCCCCGCCGCCATTGACCAGATGAAGGCGCTGGGGCTGAACGTGGTGCTGCTGACCGGCGACAACCCGCAGACTGCCGCGCACATCGGCGCGATGGTCGGTTTGGACGAAAGCCACATTGTGGCGGGCGTGCTGCCCGCCGGGAAAGAGAGCGAGGTGCGCCGCCAGCAGGCAGGCGGGCGCGTGGCGATGGTGGGCGACGGCATCAACGATGCCCCTGCGCTGACCCGCGCCGACACCGGCATTGCCATCGGCGCCGGGGCGGACGTGGCGCTGGATGCCGCCGACGTGGTGCTGGTGCGCAGCGACTTGGCGGACGTTCCCGCCGCCGTGCGCCTGAGCCGCGCCGTGGTGCGCAACATCCACCAGAACCTGTTCTGGGCGTTTTTCTACAATGCCGTCTGCATCCCGCTGGCAGCGGGTGTGCTTTCGCCGCTGGGCATTTTGCTGAACCCGATGATCGCCTCGGCGGCGATGAGCCTGTCGAGCGTGTGTGTTGTGACCAACGCGCTGCGCCTGAACGCCTTTGACCCGCGCAGCGCCGCGCACGATGCGCCGCCCCGCCGCAAGCCCGCTGCGCCGCAGCCCGCGCCCTGCACCGAAAAATGTAACCTGCCTACGGAGGAAACTGCGATGAAAAAGACCTTGCATATTGAAGGAATGATGTGTTCCCACTGCGAAGCGACCGTGAAAAAGGCGCTGGAAGCGCTGGACAACGTGCAGAGCGCCGAGGTCAGCCATGAAACCGGCACCGCCGTTGTGACGCTGACCGCCGACGTACCCGACGCCGCGCTGACCGACGCCGTACAGGCGAAGGACTACACGGTGACGGGGATCGACGGATGACCGCCCGCCGCCGCTGGCAGTTTTACGGCAGCGTGCAGGGGGTGGGGTTTCGCTACTACGCCCGCGCCGCCGCGCTGCATCTGGGGCTGACCGGATGGGTCGCCAACAATTGGGACGGCAGCGTGACGCTGGAAGCCCAGGGACGCCCCGCCGATCTGGACGCGCTGGTGCCGTTGATCGTGCAGAGCAACCGCTGGGCGCAGATCGACCGCACCGAAACCGCCGATTTGCCGGTGAAGGACCGCGAGTACGGCTTTGACGTAAAAAGCGGCGATTAATCGTGGTTTTTTATGGGATGTGTCCGCGCAAGCGGACACATTTTTTTATATAGTACAATGTAGGGCGAGGTGACCCCACCCCGCCGAGGAGTTTGGCAACAGCCGCAAATTGCCCGGAACGGTCAAGACCGTTCCCTACAAATCGCCGGAAGGCAAGCAATTATAGGCAAAATACCTGCTCCCGGCAGGTTTGTAGGGGACGCATATATGCGTCCCGTGCGGTTTACCCGGTATATCATAATGTCCGGTTGGTTGTAGGGGCGGCATTTATGCCGCCCCTACAACCAACCCGTTATATTCATTATACTATACGGTCGCGGGCGGGGCATGCCCCGCCCCTACCGCGCGATAATTTTATGGTTTGCCCGCCCACCTCCACTTTACACAAATTTTACATACACTTTACCTGTGTATGCTGGCAAAACACATACCGTTTCCTTTATAATAGAAAATGGTATAAGGTGCGGTATCCTGCCGCGACCCCACACAAACAACAGAACGGATGTGTAAACTTGCCATGAGCATTTTTAATGTGTTTACCCTGATGGGCGGCATTGCGATGTTCCTGTACGGTATGGACCTGATGGGCAAATCGCTGGAGCAAACCGCAGGCAGCAAGCTGCAGGGCATCTTGTCCACCATGACCGCTTCCCCGGTGCGCGCGCTGCTGCTGGGTATGGCCGTCACGGCGGTCATTCAGTCCAGCGGCGCCACCACCGTTATGGCGGTCGGCTTTGTCAACTCCGGTTTGATGGAGCTGCATCAGGCCATCGGCGTCATTATGGGCGCCAACGTCGGCACCACCGTCACCGGCTGGCTGCTCTCGCTTTCCGGCTTGGAGGGGGACAGCTTTATCACCCGGATGCTCAACCCCAATGCGTGGAGTCCCATTCTGGGCTTTATCGGCATCTGGCTGTACACCTTCGGCAAGGACCGCCGCCGCGGTGTGGGCAAAATTATGCTGGGCTTCGCCATTTTGATGTCCGGCATGGGCATTATGTCCTCCGCCATGAGTCCCCTTGCCGACGAATCGTGGTTTATGCAGCTGTTCCTCAGCTTTAAAAACCCCATTCTGGGCGTTGTTGCCGGTGCGGTGCTTACCGCCGTGCTGCAATCCAGCTCTGCCAGCGTGGGTATTTTGCAGGCGCTTTGCTCCACGGGGGCGGTCACCTTTTCCGCCGCCGTACCCATCATTATGGGTCAGAACATCGGCACCACCGTCACGGCGCTGATCTCCAGCGCGGGCGCCAACAAAAACGCCAAGCGCACCGCCTTTGTCCACCTGTATTTCAACCTCATCGGCACCATTGTGTTCCTGCTGGGGTTCTACGGGCTGAACGCCGTCATCGGCTTCAGCTTCTTTAACGAAACCGCCAACACCTTCGGCATTGCCATTGTGCATACCGTGTTCAACTTGGTCACCACCGCGATCCTGCTGCCCTTCAACCGCGTGTTGGAGCGCCTTGCCATTATGACCGTGCCGGATTCCCCCAGCGACAGCGGCGAGCAGCACTCCCTGCTGGACGAACGTCTGCTGACCACCCCGTCCGTCGCCGTCGGGCGCGCAATGCTGGTGGGCGGCGATATGGCAGAGATCTGCCGCACGGCGCTTTTGCAGGCTATGTCCACGACCCGCGTCTGGAACGATGCCATTGCGGACGAGGTCACCCGCAAAGAAGATGCCGTCGACCACTACGAGGACGTGCTGGGTACCTACCTTGTCAAATTGAGCGCCAAGCACCTCTCGCAGGATGACAACCGCACCGTCAACACGCTGCTGCACACCATCGGTGACTTCGAGCGCGTCAGCGACCACGCCGTCAACCTCATCAAGGCGGCCAAGGAAATCCGCGATAAATCGATCCAATTCAGCGAGGAAGCCCTCAACGACCTCAGCGTTCTGGAAGCCGCCGTGCAGGATATCGTGAACCGCACGGTGGATGCCTTCCAGAAAAACGACGTCTACGCGGCAAAAAAAATCGAGCCGTTGGAGGAAGTCGTGGACGGTCTGGTGCGCGAGGTCAAGAGCCGCCACATTATGCGCCTGCAGGCGGGCGCGTGCAGCATCGAGTACGGCTTTGTGCTGGACGACCTGCTGACCAACTACGAGCGCATCGCCGACCATTGCTCCAACATTGCCGTTGCGATGATCGAAGTTTCGCTGGATCGCTTTGACACCCACGAGTACCTCAACGCCGTAAAGCACGGCGAAGACGTTAAATTTGAACGCCGCTACGAGAAATACCGTGGCCGCTATACCTTCGGACCGGAAGTGTACAGCAGCACGGAGGACACCGAAAACGATGCGTAAATAACGACAATACCGCAAACCAGTGCGCCGCCGCCGGGCCGCCATTTTCCAAGGGGATGACCTGACGAAACGCGCCGGGGGACGGCGCACTGTCTGTTTAGGGAGGACTACCGATGATTTTGATTGTGGAGGACGACGCCGGCATCCGCGAATTGGAGGAATACGCCCTGCAGTCCAACGGCTTTGACGCTCGCGGCTGCGAGGACGCCGCCCATTTTTGGGCTGCGCTGCGCACCGCCACGCCCGAGCTGGTCATTCTGGACGTTATGCTGCCCGACGAGGACGGCTACCAGATTTTGGGCAAGCTGCGCGCCGATGCCGCCTACAGCCGCGTGCCGGTAATTATGGTCACCGCTAAAACCAGCGAAATTGACGTGGTCAAGGGGCTGGATCACGGCGCGGACGACTACCTGTGCAAGCCCTTCGGCGTGATGGAATTTATTTCCCGCGTAAAGGCGGTGCTGCGCCGCAGTGCTGCCGCTGCCCCGGCGGCGCATCTGCTGCATTTTGGCGAAATCGAACTGGACGATACCGCGCGCAGCGTCCGCTCTGCCGGTGCGCCCGTGGAGCTTACTTACAAAGAATACGCGCTGCTGCATCTGTTTTTGGAGCATCCCGGCGAGGTGCTTGCCCGCGAACGCATTATGAAGGAGGTCTGGGATACCGACGATCTGCTGGAATCCCGCACCATTGATATGCACGTTCGCACGCTGCGCCAAAAGCTGGGCGCGGCGGGGGATGCCATCCGCACGGTGCGCAAGGTGGGCTATAAGCTCAGTATGGAGGGCAGCGATGACTGACGCAGGCAAAAACGCCCCGCAAAGTATGCGCCGCCGCTACCGCAGCGCCATGATGTGGGTCAATGTTTTGTGCGTTGCCCTGACATTTTTGCTTTGCACGGTGCTGTATCGGCAAATTTACGCCCGGCGGGTGGACAGCTACCTGCAAAGCATCGGCTGCGCCGTGACGGCGGGGTTTGACGGCGATGCCGCCGCCCTGCCTGCCCGGCTGCCGCAAAACCAGCCGCTGCGCTTTACGCTGATCGCGCAGGACGGCACGGTGCTGTACGATACTGTTTCGCAGCAGCTGCCCAACCATGCGGACCGCCCGGAATTCAAGGACGCGCTGCAAAACGGCACCGGCACTGCGACCCGCACCAGCGCCACCTTGGGGCGCGAAAGCCGCTACTTTGCGCTGCGGCTGGACACGCCGAACGGGGTGCAGGTGCTGCGCGTGGGGCAGGATGTCGCCAATATCTGGGGCATCAGCCTCAACAGCCTGCCGCTGATTGGTCTGGCGCTGCTGCTGATTTTGGCGGGCGCGGCGGCAATCAGCCGTGCGCTGACCCTGCGCTTGGTGCGCCCCATCACCCGTATGGCGGAAAATCTGGACAGCATCGAGGCGAACGTCCCCTACGAGGAGTTGATCCCGCTGGCGCGCACCGTGCAGAGCGACCGCAAGCTGCGCGAGGACAACGAAACTATGCGCCGCGAGTTTACCGCCAACGTCAGCCACGAGCTGAAAACCCCGCTGACGAGCATTTCCGGCTATGCCGAGTTAATTGAAAGCGGTATGGCGAAGCCGGAGGATATCCCGACGTTCGGCGCGCGCATCCACAAGGAGGCGCTGCGTATGATCGCGCTGGTCAGCGACATTTTGCAGCTCAGCGAGCTGGACAGCAACCAAGCCGCCCACCCCAACGAGCAGCCTGTGGAGATGCAGCCGGTGGATCTGGCGGCGCTGGTCAAGGAAACCGCACAGGCGATGACGGTGAACGCCCGCCGCGCCTACATTACGCTGCAATACGACGCCAAGCCCACCACCGTGCGCGGCAGCCGCGACCTGCTGGGCGAGCTGGCGACCAATTTGTGCGACAACGCCATACGCTACAACCAGCCCGGCGGTCACGTTGAGCTGCGCTGCGGCACCGGCGCGGACGGCTGCCCCTATTTAATTGTAGAGGATAACGGCATCGGCATTCCGCAGGACAGCCAAGGGCGCGTGTTTGAGCGGTTTTACCGCGTGGACAAAAGCCGCAGCAAGGCGACCGGCGGCACAGGGTTAGGGTTGGCGATCGTCAAGCACATTGCCCTTTTGCACGACGCCCGCATCGACCTGCAAAGCCAGGTCGGCACCGGCACGACCATCCGCGTGACCTTCCCGAAGATGTAAGAAAGGCAATTGCAATATTACGGGGCTTTTGTAGGGGCGGTCATTGACCGCCCGCGCAGCCATCCCGGTAAATCGACCTAACGGGCAAACCGCACGGGCGAGCAATGCTCGCCCCTACACCCCAAGGGACAATAGCAATAAAAACGTGCCGCCCGGCGGGCGGCACACCATATTTTTTATCTATTATCTATTATCTTTTATCTAAAAAAATCCCCCTGTTTTCCACTTCGGAAAACAGGGGATTTTTTATTCTTCCACCTCATTCACCAGCGGCAGCCCCAAGGCGAACGCCCGCGCGTTTTCCATCGTGGTAATGGCAATGCTCTGCATCGCCGTGCGGGTAAAAAACGCCTGGTGGCTGGTGATGACCACATTCGGGAAACTCAGCAAAATCGGCACGACCTCGTTTCGCAGCACCGTATCGGAAAAATCCTCAAACACCTGCCCGTCCTCGTCCTCGTAAACGTCCAGCCCCACGCCGCCGAATTTCCGCGCGCGCAGGGCGTGGATCAGCGCCTCGGTGTCGATCAGCCCGCCCCGGCTGGTGTTGACTAAAATCGCGTTGGGACGCATCATTTGTATCGTGTCGGCGTTGATCATATGGTAGGTGTCGGCGGTCAGCGGGCAGTGCAGGCTTACAAGGTCCGCCGTGCGCAGCAGCTCCTCGGGCGCAACGTAGCGCGCAATGTCCGCCAGCGCGGGGTTCTGGTATTTGTCGCACGCCAGCACCGTCATACCAAAGCCGTAGCAGATGCGCGCCATCGCCGCCCCGATGCGCCCCGTGCCCACAATACCCGCCGCCGCGCCGTACAGGTTATGCCCCAGCAGCCCGTCCAGCGAAAAATTGTTGTTGCGCACCTTGATGTACGCCTTGCAGATGCGCCGGTTCGCCGCCAACGCCAGCGCCATCGCGTGTTCCGCCACCGCTTCGGGGCTGTAGCCCGGCACGCGCAGCACCGTTATGCCAAAATGCTTGGCGGCGGGCAGGTCCACATGGTTGTACCCCGCGCAGCGCAAAAGCAGCAGCCGGATCCCCGCGCGCGCCAGAATTTCCAGCACCGGGGCGCTGCAGTCGGCGTTGACAAACACGCACGCCGCATCCCCGCCCTGCGCCAGCGGCGCGGTGTCGGCATCCAGATTCGCTGCCAGATACCGGATGCGGCAGCCGTACGCCGGGTCCTGTGCCAGCACGTCAAAATAATAGTGGTCGTACTCGTGCGTGCCGAAAAACATAATGGTAAACATCGCGCCGCCTCCCTTTGGGCTAGTGTACCCGCCGCCGCAAAAATTATGCACCATGTATATTCATACCGCGTAAACCCCGGCGGGGCGGAAAACCTGTGCAAATTCAACAAAAAATCCAGGAAAAAATTTCATCCTTTGTGGGCTTTACCACTTGATAATTATACAGAATGCTGTATAATATACAACATAAACCGCATAAATATACAGGCTCTCGCAGCCGCACGATAAAGGGGCGTTACCTATGAAAAAGGATAAAAAAGACATCAAAAAGGTGGTTCTGGCGTACTCCGGCGGGTTGGATACCTCTATCATCATCCCCTGGCTGAAGGAAAACTACAACAACTGCGAGGTCGTCGCGGTTTCCGGCAACGTCGGGCAGGGTACCGAGCTGGACGGTCTGGAGGAAAAGGCGCTGAAAACCGGCGCGTCCAAGCTGTATGTGCTGGACCTGCAGAAGGACTATGTCGAAAACTACATCTGGCCCTGCCTGAAGGCGGACGCCAAGTACGAGGACTACCTGCTGGGTACCTCCCACGCACGTCCCTGCATCGCCAAGGCGCTGGCGGACATCGCCAAAAAAGAGGGCGCCGATGCCATCTGCCACGGCTGCACCGGCAAGGGCAACGATCAGGTGCGTTTTGAGCTGACGCTGAAGGCGATGGCGCCCGATATGGCCATCATCGCCCCTTGGCGTGAGTGGGACATCAAGAGCCGTGACGAGGAGATCGACTACGCCGAGGCGCACAATATTCCGCTGAAAATCAACCGCGAAACGAACTATTCCAAGGACAAGAACCTCTGGCACCTCAGCCACGAGGGTCTGGATCTGGAAAAGCCCTCGCTGGAGCCGCAGTACAATAAGCCGGGCTTTTTGGAGCTGGGCGTCAGCCCCGAGCAGGCGCCCGACACCCCGACCTACGTCACCATCCACTTTGAAAAGGGCATCCCCACCGCCGTGGACGGCACCGAAATGGACGGTGTAGCGCTGATCGAGTACCTGAACAAGGTCGGCGGCGCGAACGGCATCGGGCTTTTGGACATTGTCGAGAACCGCTTGGTCGGTATGAAGAGCCGCGGCGTGTACGAAACCCCCGGCGGTGCGATTTTGTACAAGGCGCACAACGTGCTGGAAACCATCACGCTGGACAAGGAGTCCTTCCATTTTAAGGAGATCATCGCCCAGAAAATGGGCGAGCTGGTCTACAACGGGCAGTGGTTCACCCCCCTGCGCGAGGCGATCTGCGCCTTTACCGATGACCTGCAAAAGACGGTAACCGGCGATGTTACGCTGAAATTGTACAAGGGCAATATGATCAACGCCGGTGTGACCAGCCCGTACACCCTGTATGACGAGCAGACGGCATCCTTTGGCGAGGATGAGGACTACAACCAGTCCGACGCCGCCGGGTTCATCAACCTGTTCGGTCTGCCCATCGCCGAGCGCGCCAAGCTGGCGAAGAATTGGAATAAACAGTAAGCAAGAATACAGAAAAATGCGCCGCTTCGGCGGCGCATTTTTAACATTTTACGCGCAAAACGTTGAAAATCAGGAGGAAATCGTATGCCCCAACTTTGGCAGGGTCGGTCGTCCAAAACCGTGGACAGCCGGGTCAACGACTTCAACTCGTCCATCCGGTTTGACGCCCGTATGATCGAGCAGGACATCCGCGGCAGTATGGTGCATTCCGCTATGCTGGGCAAGCAGGGCATCATCGCCCCGCAGGATGTTGACGATATCCACAAAGGCTTGCAGTCCATTTTGGAGGATCTGCACAGCGGTGTGCTGGAAATTGACCCCGCCGCCGAGGATGTCCACACCTTTGTCGAACAAACGCTGACCGCCCGCGTGGGGGATGCCGGCAAACGGCTGCACACCGGGCGCAGCCGCAACGATCAGGTGGCGCTGGATATCCGGCTGTACCTGCGCGATGCCGCCGCCCAGCTTACCGGGCAGATCGCCGGGCTGATCGCCGTGCTGTGCGACCAGGCGGAGCAGGGCGCGGGCTACGTGATGCCCGGCTACACCCACTTGCAGCGCGCGCAGCCCGTCAGCTTTGGGCATCATCTGATGGCGTATGCGTGGATGCTGCTGCGCGACAAGGGGCGTTTGCAGGATGCCGTGCAGCGTATGGATGCCGAGTGTCCCTTGGGCAGCGGCGCACTGGCGGGCACGACCTACGGGCTGGACCGCTTTTACACCGCCGAGCAGCTGGGCTTTGCTGCGCCCTGCGCCAACTCCATTGACGGCGTGTCCGACCGGGATTTCTGCATTGAGCTGTGCAGCGCCATTGCCACCTGTATGATGCATTTATCGCGCCTTAGCGAGGAAATTATCCTGTGGTGCAGCTGGGAATTCAAGTTTGTGGAGCTGGACGACGCCTTTACCACCGGCTCGTCCATTATGCCGCAGAAGAAAAACCCCGACGTTACTGAGCTGATCCGCGGCAAGACCGGGCGCGTTTACGGCGACCTGAACACCCTGCTGGTGATGATGAAGGGCTTGCCCCTTGCCTACGACAAGGATATGCAGGAGGACAAGGAGGCAATTTTTGACGCAGTGGATACGCTGGTGCTTTGCCTGCGCACCATCACGCCGATGCTGGCGACGATGACCCCGCTGCCCGAGAATATGCGCCGCGCCGCCGCCAAGGGCTTTATCAACGCCACCGACTGCGCCGACTACCTGACCAAAAAGGGGATGCCCTTCCGCGATGCTTACAAATGCACCGGCACGATGGTGGCTGCCTGCCTGCGCACCGGCAAGACGCTGGAGGAGCTGACGCTGGACGAATTTAAACAGTACAGCGACCTTTTTGAGCAGGACGTGTATGATGCCATCGACCTGACCCACTGCTGCCAAGGGCGCAGCAGCTACGGCGGACCGACCAAGGAAAGCGTGCTGTATCAGATTTCTGCCGTGAAAGAAAAATTGGCGGGAAATTGAACAAAGGCTTCCCCCTTTGGGGGAAGCTGTCACCGCAGGTGACTGATGAGGGGCAGCCGACCGGGAGTATCCCCCTCATCCGGCGCGTACCGCGCCACCTTCCCCCACGGGGGAAGGCTTTTGCCGTTTTTCGTCATTGCAACCGGGGTAAGAGAGTATGGGAAAATACAAAATTTTTGTCGATGGCAGTGCGGGAACCACCGGGCTGCGCATCGCGGATCGGCTGGCACAGTGCAGCGATATCACCGTGCTGCCGATATCGGACGCCGACCGCAAAAACCTGCACGCCCGCGCGGCGATCATCAACGAAAGCGACCTTTCGTTCCTGTGCCTGCCGGACGATGCCGCCCGCGAGGTCGTGCCGCTGCTGCGCAGCGATGTGCGCGTGCTGGACACCTCGACCGCGCACCGCACCGACCCGGCGTGGGTCTACGGTCTGCCGGAGCTGCACGGCACCCGCGAAAAGCTGAAAACCGCCGCCCGCGTGGCGGTGCCGGGCTGCCACGCCACCGGGTTTATTGCGCCCACCGCGCCGCTGGTGCAGCTGGGTCTTTTGCCAAAAACAACGCAGCTATGCTGTTACAGCCTGACCGGCTACTCCGGCGGCGGCAAAAAAATGATTGCCGAGTACGAAGCCCCGCGCACCGACCCGGCGCTGGATGCCGCCCGCCCCTACGGGCTGGCGCTGCACCACAAGCACCTGCCGGAGATGGCAGCCGTCACCGGGCTGGACAAGCCGCCGCTGTTTGTCCCCGTTTTGGCGGACTACTACGCGGGTATGGAAACGATGATCCCGCTTGATTTGCCGGCGCTGGGCTTGACCGCGCAGCAGGTGGCGGACGCGCTGGCAGGCTACTACGCCGACGAAGCGCTGGTGCGGGTGCATCCGCTGAACACCGGCACCGACGGCGGATTTCTGGCGGCGAACAAGCTGGCAGGGCGGGACAGTTTGGAAATTTTCTGCCTTGCCAACCCGGACGGCACGCAGATGCAGCTGATCAGCCTGTTTGACAACCTCGGCAAGGGCAGCTCCGGCGCGGCCGTGCAATGCATGAACCTGATGCTGGGAAGAAACGAAACCGAAGGACTAAACCAGTAAAAAGATAAAAGATAATAGATAATAGATAATAAATAAGGAGTGCCGCCTGCTGCGGCACATTTTATACGGCGCACCGCCTCGTTTCGGTTTGCGACCAAGGGGAGCAAACCCCACCTTAATTTTTATCTTTTATCTTTTATCTATTCATTAAAAACAAGGGGGTCCCCAATGTCTACCACAACCTTCACCGTTATCCCGGGCGGCATCTGTGCGCCCAAGGGTTTTTCTGCCGCCGGGGTGCATTGCGGCATCCGGCATAACCACACAAAGCGCGATCTGGCGCTGATCGTCGCCGATGTCCGCTGCGCCGGGGCGGGCTGCTACACCACCAACAAGGTCTACGGCGCACCCATCCAAGTGGACCGCGCCCATTTGCAGGACGGCTATGCCCGCGCCATTCTGGTCAACAGCGGCAACGCCAACACCTGCGCCCCCGGCGGTCTGGAGCTGGCGCAGGACACCTGCAAGCTGGTCGCCGACGCGCTGGGCATTGACGAAAACGACGTTCTGCCGTCCTCTACGGGGGTCATCGGTCAGGCAATGAGCCTGGAACCGTTCGCCAAGGGCATCCCCGAAGCCGCCGCCCAGCTCAGCGCTGACGCCGCCGGCAGCCACGCCGCCGCCACCGCCATTATGACCACCGACACCCACCCCAAGGAATACGCGCTGGCGTTTGAGGTAGACGGCACGACCTGCCATATCGGCGCCATCGCCAAGGGGTCCGGTATGATCCACCCCAATATGGCAACGATGCTGCTGTTTATGACCACCGATGTCAAGATCGCGCCCGCGCTGCTGCAAAAGGCGCTGTCCGCCGTGGTACCCGCGACCTTTAACCAGATCAGCGTGGACGGCGACACCTCGACCAACGATACCGTGCTGCTGCTGGCATCGGGCTTGAGCGGGGCGGAAATTGCCGAAAATACACCTGCCTACGATACATTTGTGGCGGCGCTGACCGCCGTTGCCGAGCATCTCTGCCGCGAATTGGCAGCGGACGGCGAGGGCGCAACCAAGCTGCTGGAATGCACGGTCACCGGCGCGCCCGATGTAGCCACCGCCCGCGCGGTGTCCAAAAGCGTCATCCACTCGACCCTGTTCAAGGCGGCGATGTTCGGCGCGGACGCCAACTGGGGGCGCGTGCTTTGCGCCATCGGCTACACGCCCGGCGACTTTGACATCAGCAAAACCGCCGTGCGGCTGCGCAGCAAGGCGGGCGAGGTTTTTGTCTGCGAAAACGCCGCCTACCACCCCTACAGCGAGGACGAGGCCGCCGTGGTTTTGCAGGAAAACGAGATTGAAATTCTGGTCGATCTCGGCTGCGGCAGCAGCACTGCCAAGGCGTGGGGCTGCGATCTGACCTACGACTATGTCAAAATCAACGGTGATTACAGAACCTGAGCGGGGCTATAGTACGGGTGGGAAGTGACACAATGAAAAACGAACAAATGGCGCTGCTGTTCAGCGAGGCAACACCTTACATCCAAAAATACCACGGCAAAACGTTGATTATTAAATACGGCGGCAACGCCATGGTCAACGATACGCTGAAACTTGCGGTGATGAACGACCTTGTCACCCTGACGCTGCTGGGCGTGCGGGTCGTGCTGGTGCATGGCGGCGGTCCCGCCATCAACGAGATGCTCGCCCGCGTGGGCAAGGAATCCCGCTTTGTCGGCGGGCTGCGCTACACCGACAAGGAAACCATGGACATCGTGCAGCAGGTGCTGGCGGGGCAGGTCAACAAGGACTTGGTGGCGCTGCTGAAGGGGCGCGGCGTCGGGCTTTGCGGTATGGACGGGCATATGATCACCTGCCGCCGCAAGACGGATGCTGACCTCGGCTTTGTGGGCGAGATCGAAAAGGTCAACACCGCGCTGATTGACCACCTGCTGGACGACAGCTTTATCCCGGTCATCGCCACGGTGGGCATGGACCGCGACGGCGTACCCTTTAACATCAACGCCGACACCGCCGCCGCCGAGATCGCCGTGGCGCTGCACGCCGAAAAGCTCGTCAGTATGACCGACATCGCCGGGCTTTTGTACGACAAAAATGACGAAACAACGCTGATCCCGGAGGTGGAGCTTGGCGACATCGAGCGCTACAAGCGCGAGGGCGTCATTGCGGGCGGTATGCTGCCCAAGATCGAAGGCATGGCGGATGCCATCCGCAAGGGCGTGCGCGAGGCGGTCATCATTGACGGGCGCGTGCCGCACTCGATTTTGCTGGAAATGTTCAGCGACCGCGGCGCAGGCACCATGTTTTACCGTCAGGACTGATACCGATAGGGGGATTGTATGACCACAACTGAAATTATCCGCCGCGACGATGCCCACGTCCTGCACACCTACAACCGCAGCCCGCTGGCGCTGGTGTCGGGGCAGGGAATGTACGCCGCCGACGCCGAAGGGCGGCGCTATCTGGATTTTACCTCCGGCATCGGCGTAAATTCGCTGGGGTACTGCCACCCCGCGTGGGTCGCCGCCGTCACCCAACAGGCGGCAGCGCTGCAGCACACCTCCAACCTGTACTACACCCAGCCGTGCGGTGCGCTGGCGGAGGCACTTTGCGCGCGCACCGGGCTGGACGCGGTGTTTTTCGGCAATTCGGGTGCCGAAGCCAACGAGGGCGCCATCAAGGCGGCGCGCAAATACAGCGTGGATACCTACGGCACACACCGCAGCAAGGTCATTACGCTGGTCAACTCCTTCCACGGGCGCACCCTTGCCACCCTGACCGCCACCGGGCAGGATGTGTTCCACCACGATTTTGGTCCCTTCCCGCAAAATTTTGCCTACGTCCCGGCGGGGGACTTTGCCGCGCTGCAGGCCGCCGCCGATGCCGACACCTGCGCCGTCATGCTGGAGCTTGTGCAGGGCGAGGGCGGCGTTGTGGCGCTTGACCAAGAATATGTTCGCTCTGTCGCTGAATTTTGCAAGGCGCGGGATATTTTGCTTATCGTGGACGAGGTGCAGACCGGCATCGGGCGCACCGGCACTTTTTTGGCGTGCGAGCAGTTTGACCTGCACCCTGACATCGTGACCCTTGCCAAGGGGCTGGGCGGCGGCTTGCCCATCGGCGCCTTTGCCATGACCCGCCGCGTTGCCGGGCATATGGGTCCCGGCTCGCACGGGTCCACCTTCGGCGGCAACCCGGTTGCCTGTGCGGGCGCATTGGCGGTGCTGGACACACTGGATGCGGCGTGTCTGCAAAACGTAAACGCTTGCGCCGCGCGGCTGCGCGCCGGGCTGGCACAGCTGCCCCACGTTGCCGAGGTCAGCGGGCTGGGCTTGATGGTGGGCATCGCCTTTGCGGACGATGTCAGCGCCGCGGCGGTGCGCGCCGCCGCCGAGCAGCGCGGCTTGCTGGTGCTGACCGCCAAGACCCGCCTGCGCCTGCTGCCGCCGCTGATTTTGACCGACGCGGACGTGGACAACGCGCTTGCCATCCTGCGGGATGTGCTGAAAGCAATCTGAAATTTACCAAAAACCGGCGCCCGGAAAATTTCCGGGCGCCGATTTTTATCGCACTGTTTTTGCTCTGCGTACAAACGGGCGATTTACGCCATAAATTGGACGTAAAGTATGACTATTGTTTAGAGTATAGGTCAGGTTGCACAAAAATATACATAGATTTTACAGCACATTGTACACCGCAACCCCTTGAAATTCCGACAAAAATCGTGTACTATGTAAGCATCGAAAGATAACACGGGGACAAAAAATATCCCCATGGTTCGATAAAGAAGAGGAATACCAGAGCGCCCTGCCGGGTCTGAAGGAAGGGCATCTGCTTGTAGAGGGGTGGGTTCCGTTTCGTTGCAGGAAACGGCAAGACGTTCTGTTTTTCTCCTTCTTTTTATGAAAAACGAGGCGGGGCAGTGGCCGCCTCGTTTTTGTTTTGCCATGTTACGCAAAAGCCTTCCCCCTTGGGGGAAGGTGGCGCGGTACGCGCCGGATGAGGGGGAAAATGTCCGGTAGTTGCCCCCTCATCAGTCACCTGCGGTGACAGCTTCCCCCAGAGGGGGAAGCCTTCCGGGCGATTTGTCCATTATATTGTTGCAAACGCAACACCACCCCCGGCAGCTTTGCTGCCGGGGGTGGTGTCCTTTTCAATAAAATTACCCTTAGTCCATATCCTCAAATGCTTCCAGACCCTTTTTCGCCTGTGCCTTGGTGTCGCCGTGGCGCACAAAGCACATCGTCACAAAGCTCAGCGCCACAAAGGTCGCAGCGTAGGGGAACAGCACGCGGTAGTCAATGGCACGCATCAGGCTGCCCGCCACAATGGGGGTGACGACCTGCGCCGCCATCGAGAAGGTGTAGTAATACCCCGTAAACTTGCCAATGTCGCTGCCGCGGCACATTTCCACGACCATGGGCAGCGAGTTGACGTTGATGGCAGCCCACGCCAGACCCACCAGCGCAAACACCACATACATGATCGGCTGGATGGAGGAATACATCGTCGTCAGCAGGTAGCCCAGCATAAAGCAGGCGGCAAGCAGCACAATGCCGCACTGGATGGTGCGCTTGCGCCCGATCCTGGCAGCCAGCGCGCCGATGGGTATGTACGACACGATCGCGCCCGCCGTGGCGACCAGCAGGCAGGTGGATGCACCGCCCAGCCCCTCGCCCATAACGGCCTCGACATACTTGGTAAACCACGTTGTAACGCCATTATAGCCGATAAACCACAGCGAGATCGAAATCAGCAAAAAGGTCAGGCTGCGCTTGACCGGCGCGGGCAGAACCTCGTGCCCGGTGCCGTCATCGGCGGCAAGGTTCCATTCGGGGTGCGCCGCCTCCAGCGCCTGGTTTTCCGCCTCCAGCTTGGGTTCCTTGATGGTCAGGTACAAAATCAGCACCGCCGTGACCATGATCATCGAAACAATAAAGAACAGCGGGCGGTAGCTGACGTGCGCCAGCCCCTTGGTTTTGGACGCGGGGTACAGCACCGCCGCCAGACCCAAGTACAGGATGCCGCCCACGGCACCCATCAGGTTGATGATGGCGTTGGCGCGGCTGCGCAGCGGCTTGGGCGTGACGTCGGGCATCAGGGCGACCGCCGGCGAACGGTAGGTACCCATCGAAACCAGCAGCAGCCCCAGCACCACAATAAACAGCACCAGCGTACCCGGCGCGGGGTTGGCGGCGTAGCGGTCATCCAGCAGGGGGATCAGGTTCATCAAAACGGCAGCGGCTGCCGTGCCGCCCACGATAAACGGCATACGCCGCCCGATCTTGGTGCTGGTTTTGTCAGACAGTGCGCCGAAAAGCGGCAGCAAAAACAGCGCCAGTACGTTATCCGCCGCCATAATGGCACCGGCGAAGGTTTCGTTCAGCTTAAAGGTGTCGGTCAAAATCAAGGTCATAACGCTGTCGTACATCTGCCAAAAGGTGCAAATCGACAAAAACGCAAGACCCACCAAAATAGTGCGGCGGTTGTTCAGTTTCACTACAATTCTCCTTACTTACGGGGCAGCAACGCCCCCTATTGGCATCATTGTATCATCAATTGAACACTTTGTCTATAATTTTGCGGCGATTTACGAAAAATTTACTGGAATTTGACGAACGCCAGCGCTTGCATTTGCGCGGCTTTTTGGTACAATAGGGGTAAGAAATTATTTTCCTATTATAAGGGGAGGTCATTTTATGCGACGCATTATTACCATCGCCCGCGATTTCGGTGCCGGCGGCAGCACGCTGGGACGCCATTTGGCAGAGGATCTGGGCATTGAATACTACGACCGCGACATTATTTTGCAAACCGCCAAGGCCAGCGCACACCTGACCCCCGCACAGGTGCGCCAATGGGACGAGCGCGTGCCGCACGAGTTCGGCTTTACCCAAAGCCTGTTCAACTTCTACAGCCGCCCCTTGGGCGAGGAGCTGTGGAACGCGCAGGTGGCAGCCATCCGCCAGCTGGCAGAACACGAAAGCTGCGTTATTGTGGGGCGCAACGCGGACTATATCCTGCGCGAATTTGACCACACACTGCGCGTTTTTGTACACGCGGACAAGTATTTCCGCATCCGCCATATGCAGGAGCTGATGCCCGACGCCACCCGCGACCAGATTGAGAAAGACATGGTCGCCGTGGACCGCGCCCGGCAGGACTACTGCACCCGCTACACCGGGCGGCAGTACGCCGACAGCCGCAACTACGACCTGACGCTGAACACCGGCAAGCTGGGCTTTGACAAAGCCTACGAGCTGCTGCTGGCGGCGGCGAAGGATATCAAGTAAGGGGTTCGTATGCTGATTGTCCGAGATATGGAGTTTTCGCCCAAGCGTCCGCGCGTCATTGTGCCGCTGTTTGCCCGGGATTTAGCGGCGCTGTCCGCGCAGACCGCTGCCGCCGAAGCCAGCTCCGTGGCGGAGCTTGCCGAGCTGCGTCTGGACCCGCTGCCGCGCGAAGCGTATACCGACGCGCTTTGTGCGGTGCGTGCCGCGCTGCACAAGCCGCTGATCGTCACCCTGCGTACCGCCGCCGAGGGGGGCGAAGCACCCTTTACCGCCGATGCCTACCGCGATGTCTGCCTGCAGCTGCTGCAGACGGGCGGTATGGACTTTTTGGACATCGAGTGGCTGCCTGCCGCCGCCCACCGTGCGGCGCTGCTGGCTGCCGCGCACGAAAAAAACGTGCGGGTGATTTTCAGTGAGCATCATTTTGACAGCACCCCCGCCACCGCCGCCATGACCGAAACGCTGCTGGCGATGCAGCGCGCGGGCGCGGACATTGCCAAGCTGGCAGTGATGCCGCACACCGCCGCCGACGCCGCCCGGCTGCTGCAGGCAACCGCCGATGCCGCCGACGCCTGCCCCGGCGGGCATTTTTTGACGATGAGTATGGGCAAGCTGGGCGAGGTTACCCGCTTTTGCGGCGGGGCGTTCGGCAGCTGCGCGACCTTCGGCACACTGGGAACCGCCAGCGCGCCCGGTCAGCCCGCCGCCGCAGCCTTGTACGATTGGCTGGAAAAGCAGAAGTGAGGGCGGGATTGCCCGCGACCCAACGGCAACGCAATTTGGCTTCCCCCTTTGGGGAAGGCTTTCCCGGCGGGGTGAGGTTGGGTTGGTTTAAGAAAGACAAATCGGAAGTTGATGGAGGAAACAGTATGAAAAAGATTATTGCAATAGTTCTTTGTCTTGTGCTGGTACTTTCATTGGTTGGTTGTGGAAATAATGATCAAAGTTCAGATATACATGATACGAACTACGAAGAAGGCTATACGGCTGGCTACGAGGCTGGGTATAATGATGGAAAGCAACAAATGACCGAAAACAAAAAGTGCTTTGCACAGTTTTCGGGGGCTTTTACAGCTACCGTTGAGCAACTCTTGACGGATTCCTATGTGGCTCCGGGCAAAACGATTGCCGTAGTTCACTTCTTTCAGGACAGACCATTTTTACTTTGGTTTCAGGAAGATTTGACGGGAGAACTTGTTGAAGGAACACCTTATGTGTTTGAGTTCAAGACATTTGAAGTTGAACTTCCGGCTGATGAGGAAAATCCAGATATTTCGGATTATATGTACTCAATAGAGGTTACTAATTATAGAGTTGCGGAAGAGAGTGAAATCGGATTGGCGAGCAAGCTGCCGACTGTTGAAATAGTATCGAAGTAAGTAACCGCATTATTTAATGAGAAATCGCAGTGACAACTTCCGGTTTGTCGGGCTGCGGTGCCGGGGCTGGACATAACGGCAGCTATGGCTTCCCCCTCTGGGGGAAGCTGTCACCGCAGGTGACTGATGAGGGGGAGCCTTCCGGACATTTCCCCCTCATCCGGCGCGTGCCGCGCCACCTTCCCCGGCGCATACATCCCGCAACAAGCAAAAAAGGACGCTTTCGCGTCCTTTTTTGCTTTGTATTAACTTTACAAAATTATTCCTCGTCCTCTTTTTCGGGAACGATCTTGCGCGCCACTGCCCACAAAATTTTGCGGTCCTCGATGCTTTGCACATCAAAATGAATGCCGCAGGTTTCCACCGACGGCGTGGTGCCGTCCTCGGGGATGGTGGGCAGGCAGCTCAAAATCATACCCGCCACAGTGTCGTAGTCGCGATCCTCGGGCAGGGTAAAGTCCAGCTCCTCGGCAAATTCGTCCACGCGCATACTGCCGCTGACGCGCCAGATGCCCTCGCCCACCTCGGTCAGATCCTTCGGTTCGGCGGGGTCGAACTCGTCAAAAATATCGCCGACGATCTCCTCCAGCAGATCCTCAATGGTCACAATGCCCGCCGTGCCGCCATACTCGTCCACAACCACCGCCAGATGGTGCTTTTGCGCCTGCATATCCTTGAACAGCTGGTCGGCGTGTACGCTTTCCGGCACAAAATACGCCGGGCGCAGCAGGGATTTCAGCGGCTGGGGGTCGCCGCTTTGCAGGTTCAGCAAAAAGTCGCGGGCGTTCAGAATGCCGCAGATATCGTTGATATCCTCGTCGTACACGGGGTAGCGGCTCAGACCGGTTTCGCGGATGGTTTGCAGGATCTCGTCGTTGGTGTCCTCCAAAGAGAACGCTGTAACGTCAGGTTCCGGGGTCATTGCGCCGCTGGCAGTCATATCGCCGAAGTCGAACACGTTCTCGATCCACTCCTGCTCCTCGTGGGCGATGGTACCCTGCTCGCCGCTGTTTTCCACCATCAGGCGCAGGTCCTCCTCGCTGGCAACGCCGTCGTCCGCCTCGGTTTTCATACCGAACAGCGTCAGGCAGCCGTTGGTGGTGACGCCCAGCAGACCGATCATCGGCGCAAAGCAGAAGCGGATCACCCGCATCACTGTCAGCGCGGGGCGGGCGAACAGCATCGGCTTTTGCATGGCGACGCGCTTAGGCACCATTTCGCCGAAGGCGATGGAGAAAAACGAGATGATGATGGTCACCAACACGGTGGAGATGACCCCCGCCACGCCCGCCGACAGCGGCAAATGCAGCGTAACTACGAGGAAATTTGTCAAATAGCCGGAGAAGTTGGCAGTACCGAAGGCGGCGCTTAAAAAGCCGGACAGCGTGATGGCGACCTGAATGGCAGATAAAAAGCTGTTGGGGTTTTCGACGACCTTCAGCAGAGCGGCGGCGGTTTTGTCGCCGTCATCCGCCTGCTTGCCCAGCTTGACGGGATTCAGCGAGAGGAACGCGATTTCCGAGCCGGCGAAAAAGGCGTTCAGCAGGATAAAGACGAGCTGTAATACGATTTGTTCGGGAAGATTTTCCACAAAAAGACACTCCTTGGTTGATAAGTAGGCGGAATTTGCACCGCAGAAAAGGCAAAATGAACGCAAAAAAAGCAAAGCCCCACGCGATGCCGCGCTAAGCCTTGCTTGTCATTCATTCACGTTTATGGATATTTCGTCGGGGGACTGTGTCGCCGTCGGCGTTCATATGCGGGTAGTTCCTTTCCGGTAAAAAAATTTAGAACGGATTTTATTATACAATATGCAAAAGGGATTGTCAAGCGCGGGGCGGTGCTGCGCAGAGTTAAGAGTGCAGAGTGTAGAGTTTAGATTTGGTGTGTCCGCCTTGCGGACACGATTTTAATTAGATTGCCCTGTAGGGCGGGGTGACCCCACCCCGCCGGGGAATCGTGCGGTTGCCGCAAAATTGCGCGGGCGGTCAATGACCGCCCCTACGGGGTGGTGAATTTTGTTGCCGCAATATTCCGTGATGATGTGGTATTTTCGGCAGGTTTGTAGGGAACGGTCTTGACCGTTCCGTGCGGTTTGCCCGTTATATCGCAATGCCCGTGTGATTGCAACGGGCGGCATATATGCCGCCCCTACGAATGACCCGTTATATTGTTGCAACCGTAAAACCGCGGGCGGGGAATACCCCGCCCCTACTGCGCAACATATTTTTTCCGCCCCGCCGCATTATAAAATGTAAAATTCCCGCTGCCGCCTTTACAAAACGCGGAAAAGCGGGTACAATATTACCAAGTGATTTTGCGGCATTCCGCCGCAGGAAAGAGGAAAACTATTATGAAACGTCTGATCGCTTTTGCAGCGGCTATGCTTTCGCTGTGCCTGCCGCTGGCAGCCTGCGGCGGCAGCTCTGCCGTGGAATCTTCCGCATCGTCCGCCGCTGCCCCCACCGCGCAGCCCACCGCCGAGCCTACCCCCGAACCCACCGCCGAACCGTATGAGGCGAACGTCCTGACCGGCGAGAAAAAGGATGCCGACTACCCCGAAGGGCAGCGCATCACCGGCATTATGATCAACAACATCGTGGCGGCACGTCCCCAGCGCGGTCTGTCCAAGGCGGATATTCTGGTCGAGATCAAGGTCGAGGGCGGCATCACCCGCTTTATGCCTTTGTTCGTGGACTACAAAGATATCGGCGAGTTCGGTCCCATCCGCTCCGGTCGTGACCAGTTCTTCCAGCTGCTGCTGCCCTTCAACGGTCTGTACGTCCACGAGGGTCAGTCCGTCGTTATGGACGAGTACGAGCGCAACTACGAGTATAAGGACCTCAACATCGGCGATGCCGGCAACTGGGGCTACCGCGACAACGATCGTGTAAACTGGGCAGGCAGCACCCGCAGCAGCGGTCTTAAGTACGAGCATACCCTGTACGCTACCTCGGACGACCTGCAGGCAGTCATCGAAAAGCGCGGCACCGATATGAACCGCACCTACAACTCCACCTTCTTCAACTTTGTCAACTACAACGACCCCGCCCGCGACCTGACCAACAGCCTGGACAGCGCCTACAGCGACAAGTACGGTCCCATCGTGTCCGACGGCGAGTATGTGGAGATCGAGCATAGCCAGAGCTACAAGACCCGCTTTAACTACGACGCCGCCAGCAACACCTACAAGATGCAGATGTACTACTACCCGGACGGCAGCTGGCGCGACACCATCGACGAGGCTGCCGGCAACGCCCAGCTGGACTTCACCAACGTCATCGTGCTGTACACCGACATCCACGTCTACCCCGGTCACGAGAAAACGGACCTGCAGTGCGTTGAGTACGGCAACGGCGGCATCGGCTACTACTGCTACGGCGGCAAGTGCGAGAAGATCTTCTGGCAGAAGGGCAGCCCCTTGGAGGCGCTGCAGCTGTACTACGTCACCGAGGACGGTCAGTGCAGCGACACCCCGCTGGATGTCAACGTCGGCAAGAGCTACCTGACCGTTGTGGATCTGGACGATGCCGGAAACTTCGTCCACAGCGCCGCCAACGCGGGCTAACCAAGGCGGCACGGCAAAAAGCAGCGCTGCATCGCGCTGCTTGGCTGCGCCTTGCCAACACCACCACCCGGCGCGGCGACCCTGCGGGTCAGCCGCGCCTTTTGTTCAGGAAATTTGCGTATGAAAAATCTGCATAAAATCACCTCCCTGCTGCTGGCGCTCGCCCTGTTGGCGGGCTGCGGGGCAGGGGCATCGTCCGCCTCGTCGGCGGCGACTCCCACCCCGACGCCCACGGCAGAACCCACGCCCGAGCCGACACCCGAGCCGACACCGGCGGCGCAGTCGGTCAGCTTTAACCCGCTGACCGGCACCACCGAGGCGGACTTTACCGGCTGCCGCCCCGTGGCGGTGACGCTGCGCACCATCTACGGCGCACAGCCCCAGTGGGGAATTGCGGCGGCGGATGTGCTGGTGCAGGGCGTCAGCGTCGGCACCACCCCCGGTATGCTGGCGCTGTACGGCAGCGTGGATAAAATCGGGCGCGCGGGTCCCGTGGGCGAAGCCAGCGACCTGCTGCTGCAATTTGCCCTGCCGCTGAACGCCGTGCCGGTGCATATCGGCAAAAATGTCTATGCCTCCAACCTGCTGAACACGCTGGCGTATCAGGATGTGGACGGCTTGCACGTCGGCAAGACCGCCTTTGCCTTTGACACCGACCGCCAGCTGGCAGGCTACCGCGAGGAAAACTGCTTTTACACCACCGCCGACGGCGTGCGCGCCGGGTTGGAGTTTTACGGCGCGTCCGCCAACGGCGAAAACGCACCGCTGTTCCGCTTTGCCCAAGACCCCGCTGCCCTGCCCGAAACCCAGAACGGCACGACGCTGAGCATTGCGTTCTCGCCCGACGGCACCGACCAGCTGGTCTACGATGCCGGCACTGCTCGCTACACCAAGCTGAACACCGACGGCACCCCGCTGACCGACGCCGAAACCGGCGAAACCGCGCAGTTTACCAACGTGTTTGTGCTGTATGCGTCCAGCGGCGTCAAGGATGACGGGCATACCCGCCAATATGACCTGACCGGCGGCGACGGGCTGTACCTGTACGGCGGCGCATGGCGTGCCATCAAATGGAGCAAGGCGGACGCCACCGCGCCCTTGGAATTGCAGGAAGCCGACGGCACCCCGCTGACGGTCAGCCCCGGCAAGAGTTATATCGCCGTTTGGGGCGGCTACTACGGGCAGACGCTGGCGGTGACCGCCGCCGACGGCACCCCGCAGGAGCTGCCCGCCAAGCCCGCCCTGCTGGCAAGCGGCATCCCGGACGATGCCGCCGCCGCAGCCCAAGCGGAGTTGGACGCCCAGCAGGCGCTGACCAACGCGCAGGCGAACCTTGACAGCGCCACGGCGGATCTGGCGTCGGTGGAGTCCGAATTGGAGGAGGTCAACACCGCCCTTGCCGCCGACCCGGAAAACGCCGATCTGATCGCCCGGCGCGACGAGCTGACCGCCAAAGCCGCCGAGCTGAACCAGACGATTGCGGACAACCAAGCGCTTTTGGCAGCCGCAGCCCCGCAGGAGTGAGTTTGGGGGTTATAAGTTGCGATACCCTATGCGCCGCGCAAGCGGCGCATTTTTGGTAGGGGGGTTATGGCGCGGCAACGCGAAAAAACCGGGTTGAACTGTAGGGGCGGTCATTGACCGCCCGTGCAGCCGCCCCGGTAATGCGATATAACGGGTAAACGCCGCGGGCGAGCAATGCTCGCCCCTACGACCAAAGGGGGAATTGCCATAAAATTTTAGGTTCCCCGGCGGGGTGGGTCACCCCGCCCTACGGGGCAATAAAATAAAAATGTGTCCGCAAATTTACAATCTTTTTATTGACATCTCCGCGTTTTGGTGCTATCATACGCATATACCCACAAAACACATAGGTTTAATCTGTTAAAGAAACGAGGAATTTACCATGAGCGACCGTAAATTGCACTTTGAAACCTTGCAGCTTCACGTTGGGCAAGAACAAGCCGACCCCGCCACCGATTCCCGCGCTGTCCCCATTTACCAGACCACTTCCTATGTTTTCCCCGACTCGCAAAACGCTGCCGATCGCTTTGCTTTAAAGGCAGGGGGCAACATCTACGGTCGCCTGACCAACTCCACCGAGGATGTCTTTGAAAAGCGCATCGCCGCACTGGAAGGCGGCGTGGCGGCGCTGGCGGTTGCGTCCGGCGCGGCAGCCATCGCCTACACCATTCAGGCGCTGGCGCAAAACGGCGGGCATATCGTCGCGCAAAAGACCATCTACGGCGGCACCTCCAACCTGCTGGCGCACACGCTGCCCGCCTTTGACGTGCAGACCACCTTTGTGGACGCGCACAACCTGGCGGAGGTCGAGTCCGCCGTGCAGGAGAACACCCGCGCCATCTACATCGAAACGCTGGGCAACCCCAACGCCGACATCCCCGATATTGACGCCATCGCCGCCATTGCGCACAAGCACGGCATTCCGCTGGTCATCGACAACACCTTCGGCACGCCGTACCTCATCCGCCCCATCGAGCATGGCGCCGACATCGTTGTACACTCTGCCACCAAGTTCATCGGCGGTCACGGCACCTCGCTGGGCGGCGTCATCGTCGATTCCGGCAAGTTTGACTGGAAGGCCAGCGGCAAGTTCCCCGCCCTTGCAGAGCCGAACCCCAGCTACCACGGCGTCTGCTTTGCCGACGCTGCCGCCCCTGCCGCCTTTGTGACCTACGTCCGCGCTGTCATCCTGCGCGATCTGGGCGGCTGCATCAGTCCGTTCAACGCATGGGTGCTGCTGCAGGGTACCGAAACGCTCTCTCTGCGTCTGGACCGCCACAACGAAAACACCAAAAAGGTCGTTGAATATCTGGCGCACCACCCCAAGGTCGAAAAGGTCAACCACCCCAGCCTGCCCGACCACCCCGACCACGCCCTGTACGAGAAGTATTTCCCCAACGGCGGCGCGTCGATTTTTACCTTCAACATCAAGGGCGGTCAAAAGGAAGCGTTTGCCTTCATTGACCATTTGCAGATTTTCTCCCTGCTGGCAAACGTTGCCGACGTCAAGAGTCTGGTCATTCACCCCGCCACCACCACTCACGGTCAGCTTTCCGACGCAGAGCTTGCCGATGTGGGCATCGGGCGCAATACCATTCGCCTGTCCATCGGCTGCGAACATGTTGATGACATCATCGCCGACCTCGAACAGGCATTCAACGCCGTGGAGTAACCCGCAGCAAAACCAAAGCGCCCCCTCGGATGAGGGGGCGCTTTTCTGTTTAGAAGGTCAAATTGCCGAATTCGGACAATTTCAACGTTTCGTTGTGGTTTTCTGCCCAGTTGATGCTCCACGGGCTGCCGAACAGCAGCAGCGGGTTGCCCTTCATATCCTCGATGGCGCGGGTGTCGCTGGTCAGGTCCAGATGCTTGATGTCCAGCTCGTCGGGGTCGTTTAAGATCCAGCGCAGATGCTCATACGGCAGGGACTGCATACGGATATCGACGTTGTACTCGTTTTTCAAACGGTACTCCAACACTTCCAGCTGCAGCACGCCGACCACGCCGACGATGACCTCCTCCATGCCGGAGCCGAGGTCGCGGAAAATCTGGATAGCGCCCTCTTGGGCGATCTGCTCCATGCCCTTGACGAACTGCTTGCGCTTCATCGTGTCCACCTGCGTCACGCGGGCAAAATGCTCGGGCGCAAAGGTCGGGATGCCGGCAAACTGAACGTGCTTTTTGCCGGTGCAGAGCGTGTCGCCGATGGAGAAAATGCCCGGGTCAAACAGACCGATGATGTCGCCCGCGTAGGCTTCGCTGACGATGGCGCGGTCGTCTGCCATCAGGCTGGTGCCGGTGGCAAGCTTGATGTTCTTGCCCTCCTGCACATGGAACGCCTCCATGCCGCGCTCAAACTTGCCGGAGCAGATGCGCAAAAACGCAATGCGGTCGCGGTGGTTCTTGTTCATATTCGCCTGAATTTTGAACACAAACCCGCTGAACTGTTCACTGCAAGGGTCCACCAGCTCGCCGGTGGCGGCGTCCTTGCGGGGCAGCGGGGTGGGGGTCAGCCGCAAAAATTCCTTTAAGAACGGCTCCACGCCGAAGTTGGTCAAAGCCGAACCGAAGAACACGGGGCTTAATTCGCCGTGCTGCACGGCGTCAAGGTCAAATTCCTCGGCGGCGCCGTCCAGCAGCTCGATGTCCTCCGCCAGCTTTTCGTGGTTGGCAGCGCCGATCAGCGCGTCCAGCGCGGGGTCGCCCAGCTCGGCTTCAATTTCATCGACCATCTTCACGCCGTTGGCGCGACCGTCGCTTGTGAAAGCCAGCACGCGCTTGGCGTTGCGGTCGTACACGCCCTTGAAATCCTTGCCGCAGCTGATGGGCCAGTTCATCGGGTAGGTCTTGATGCCGAGAATTTCCTCGATGTTTTCCATCAGCTCAAAGGGGTCGCGCGCCTCGCGGTCCATCTTGTTGACAAAGGTAAAGATGGGGATGTGGCGCAGCGTGCAGACCTTGAACAGCTTGATGGTCTGCGCCTCAACGCCCTTGGCGGCGTCGATGACCATAACCGCGCAGTCGGCGGCCATCAGGGTGCGGTAGGTGTCCTCGCTGAAGTCCTGGTGTCCCGGGGTGTCCAGAATGTTGATGCATCGACCCTGATAATTGAACTGCAAAACAGACGATGTAACGGAAATTCCGCGCTGCTTTTCGATGTCCATCCAGTCAGAAACGGCGTGCTTGGCGCTCTGCTTGCCCTTGACGGAACCGGCGGACTGAATCGCCCCGCCGTACAGCAGCAGCTTTTCGGTCAGGGTCGTTTTGCCGGCGTCGGGGTGCGAAATGATCGCAAAGGTGCGCCGGGATTCGATTTCCTCACGTAACGAAGCCATGGGTTACTCCTTAAATTTATCATAAAACTACAACACTTTATTCTACACGATTTTGCGACAAAACGCAATAAAAACTTTTAAACATTATCCAAATTGTATAATATAAAAATTTATAACCAAAACGGATAACTGTGCCGTGTATAAAACGCCCGCCGCAAGCGCAGACTAGGGGCATACAACAATCTGCAGGTAAAGGATGGGGGACAATGGACCGTTTCAAAGCGTTTGTACGGGAAAAAGGGCTGTATCTTTTGTGCCTGGCGGTGGCGTTTGCCGCCACGGCGGCGGGCATTCTGGCGCTGCGGCGCGTTGTGGGGCATCTGACGGGGCAGCCCGACCCTGCGCCCGGCGTGGTGGAGCAGCCGGATACCCTGTGGGAGCAGCCGGACACCGCCGTGGAAAAGCCGGTGGCGGATCTTCCCAAGCCGACGCAGACCCCGGCGCCGACACCCACACCGACCCCGGAACCGACCCCGGAACCCTCCGCCGCGCCCGAGCCTGCGCCGGTGGTATCGCAGCCGGTGCGGCAGATGCCTGCGTGGTTCGGCAAGCCGATTGCGGCGTTTACGGGGGATGAGCTGGTGTACAGCGAAACGCTGGGCGATTGGCGCACCCACAACGGCACGGATTACACGGTGCCGGAGGGTAAGGCGATCACCCCGGCAGTGGGCGGCACGGTGACCGCGGTGCATTGGGATGCCTTGTGGGGCAGCGTGGTGGAGGTGACGGATTCGTCCGACCTTGTGTGGCGGTATTGCGGGCTGCGCCAGACGCAGGTGGCGCAGGGGCAGCAGGTGACCACGGACACGGTATTGGGGCAGATGGGCAGCATAGCCGCCGAAGCGCACGCGGGCAGCCACCTGCATTTGGAGTGCATGGAGAAGGGGGAGTATGTGGACCCGGCGGAGGTGATGGGGGAGTAAATAAATAATAGATAATAAATAATAAATAATAAATATGGAGTGCGCGCCGCGCGCGCACATTTTAAAGAAAGGGACATCCCCCGCAAAAGCGCGGTAGGGGCGGCATATATGCCGCCCGTTGCAGTCACACGGATATTGCAACCCAACGGGCAAACCGCACGGAACGGTCAAGACCGTTCCCTACAAACCGACCGGAAAAGCCATACGCAAAAAACACATTGCCGTGTA
>CAKTAS010000005.1:0-31605 GCA_934529095.1 uncultured Gemmiger sp.
TCTGTCTCTGTGAAGCCCGGACTTTCCTCAGGCAGCCCTTGCGGGCTGTCCCGCCGCCGTATGTTCCACTCGTTTTCGTGGTTATTATACCATACCGCTTTTTCTTTGGCAAGCGGAAATATTTGGCACGGAGCCGCCTATACGCGCAAAATCACCCGCAGCACCAGCACCGCCGCCACGCCCGGCACCCCCAGCACCGCCGCCGCAAAGGCGGTAAAGCGGGTCAAAGGCAGCGCCACCCCTGTTACCGGCTGCAAAAGCGCCAGCACCGCCAGCGCCCCCAGCCCGCAGACGCTGCCCGCCAAAAAGCACCGCACACCGCGCTTTTGTGCCAAGGCGCAGCGCAGCAGCACCAGCAGCACCGCCCCCGCCGCGGCATATACGCCAAGGTTCATACGCTTTGCCCTTCGCTGCGCAAAAGACGCAGCAGGGCGCGGCAGCGGCATTGCAGCGCGGCGTGCTGGTAGGTCAGCTGCTCGATATAAAAAGGCTCCTGCGCCTCGTTGAATTCGTTTTCGTTGCGCCGCAGCGCCTGCATCGTGCGCGCCAGCTCCGCCTTGGCGGCGCGGCGCTGTTTTTCCTGCCTTGACATACGGTGAAACACCCCGCCACCCCCTTACAGCAAAATGCAGATCAGCCCGTCGCAGCCTTCGTTGATGATGCGTTCCAGCGTCTGCTGCAGCCGGTTGCGCGCTGCCTGCGGCATATGCAGCAGCTTCGCCTGCACCCCCTCGTTGACCAGAACGTCCAGACTTTTTCCGAAGATATTGGTGTTCCACAGCTTGCCGGGGTCGGTCTCAAAATCCGCCAGCAGGTTTTTGATCAACTCCTCGCCCTGCTGCTCACTGCCCACGGTGGGCGAAAGCTCGGTGCGGATGGCGGCGCGCATAATGTGCAGGCTGGGGGCGCTGGCGCTGAGCCGCACCCCGTACTGCCCGCCCTGCTTGACGATTTGCGGCTCCTCCAGCGAAAGCTCCTCCAGCCCCGGCATCACGATGCCGTAGCCGGTTGCCTCGACCTGATCCAGCGCGGGCTTGATTTTATCATAGGCGCGTTTTGCCTTGGCAAGGCTGACGATGCAGGGCAGCAGCCCCGCCTCGTCCACGATGTCCAGCCCCGTCTGCTCGCCCAGAATTTTGTAAAAAATGTCCGGCTGCAGCCCGGCTGCCACCCGCACACGACCGGTGGCAGGCTCCGCCGCCAGCAGGCGCAGCTCGGTGATATACGGGCAGTCGGGGTGCAGGTTGGCGGCACTTACGTCCCCCATTTTGCGAAAACGCCCGGCAAGCGCGCGCATTGCCTCGTACACGGCGGTTTGCAGCCAGTGTCCCGGTTCCAGCATCGTGACCCAGCCGGGCATCTGCACGGCGATCTCCTGCAGCGGAAACTCGTACAAAAGTGCCTGCAAAATGCCGTCCACCTCCCCGGCGGTCATCGTCAGGCAGTTGACGGGCAGCGCCGTGTGATGCGTCTGCTCGCTCAGCTGCGCTGCCAACTTGCGGGCTTCGTCGCTGTCCGGCTCGGTGCAGTTGACCAGAATGACATAGGGCTTGCCGATCTCGTCCAGCTCGGCAAAAATGCGCTGCTCCGCCTCGCAGTAGGCTTCGCGCGGCAGGTCGGCAACCGAGCCGTCGGTAGTCACAACAACGCCCACCGTGGCGTGTTCGCGGATGACCCGCCGGGTGCCGGTTTCGGCGGCAAGGTCAAAGGGGACCTCCTTGTCAAACCAAGGGCTTTTGACCAGACGCGGGGCTTCGTTTTCCTCGTTGCCCAAAGCCCCCTGCACCATATAGCCCACGCAGTCGATCAGCCGTGCGCGGAATTTCACCCCACCCGAAAGCTCCACCGACACGGCTTTTTCGGGGATGAATTTCGGCTCGGTGGTCATAATGGTGCGCCCGGCGGCAGACTGGGGCAGTTCATCCTGCGCGCGGGTGCGACGGGCTTCGTTTTGGATATGCGGCAGCAGCATAAGCTCCGCAAAGCGCTTGATAAAGCTGCTTTTGCCGGTGCGCACCGGACCGACGACCCCCAGATAGATATCCCCGCCCGTGCGCTTGGCGATATTTTGGTAGAGTTGTTCCTGTGTCACAGACCGTTCCTCCTTTACAGCGCCGCCGGGATCAGCAATACGGCGGTTTGGGCAGTCAGCTCCTGCGGGGCGGTGTCGGCGCAGTCCATATCGTTTGCCTGTGCCAAGTCCTTGGCGCGGGCGTGGTAGCGCTTGGCAATGTCAAAGACGCGCTCGCCCTCCTGCGCGTAATAGAGGTAGAGGGCGGTGTCCTCGGCGGGGTATTCCTCCCCTGTTTCCACGTCGGTCAGCAGCTGCATCGGCTGCACCTGCAAAAGGCTGCCGGTGGTTTCAATTTCCAGCTCCACCCGCAGCCTGGCGCCCGCCTTGCTGCTCTGGATGCGCGCCGCCGCGGCGTGCAGGCACAGGCAGCAGTCCTCCGGCTTAGCGGAAAAGCCGCTGCCCAGCTGCCAGACAAAGGGCTTGTCATAGCAGGTAAGCTCGCCGCGCTCGTCCGCGCAAAGAACGTGCGCCGTACCCTTGCCCTCAATTTGCAGGGTATCGCCGTCGGGCGCAAGCCCCGCCGCGCCCAGCGTGACAAAGCAGCCCAGCACCTGCGCGTCCTGCTGCGGCAGGTCGTCCTCAACCGTGACCGGAACGCAGCCGGAAAGGTCGGCGGTTTCTGCCAGCATACGAAAAACCGTACCCACCGTCTGCGTCTGACAGACTGTGGAGTAGGCATCCGCCACCACGGTGCGCGTTTGCTGCCGCCACACCTCGGTGTGCAGCCGCCAAGTCACGGTCAGCATCGTCTGCCCCGCGTCATCCCGGCTGACCGTACACGCCGGCACATCGCCCCACAAAAGCACCCGGTCGTTGTCCTGCACAGCGGCAAGCTCCAAGGTCTGCTGCACGGGCAGCTCCTTGGTAAAGGCGGTCAGCTGCTCGCTGTCGGGCGGCTGGCAGCAAAGCTGCACCCGCAGTGTACCCTGTATATGCAGCTGCCCTGCGCCCGCCACGGCGCTGCCGGAAACAAACGTGCCGTCCACATCCAGCACCGTTTCGCTGCCCTGCAGGGACACGCCGGTCTGTGCGGTAAAGGTCTTTTCCTCGGCGGCGATGCGCTGCAGCCCCTGCAAAACGGCGGTGCGCTGCTCAATGCCGCAGTCCGCCAAGGCGGTCAGCACCTCACCGGTGTGGAAGGTGGGCAGCGATACCGTGACAATGTACGCCCCGCGCAGGTCTATGCGATGCTCGCTGACGGCGCGGCAGTTGCAGTATTCCATCTCACCGTCCACGGCAGCTGCCCCTTCGGCGCAGGTACCGGCAGGCAGCTCCGCCGATTTTTCAAAGGGCAGCTTCTGCTCCATACGCCACAGTCGGCTGCCCGGCTCATCGCTTTGATAATACACGGTGCAGCGCAGATACCCTTGCGCCGTCCAGCGCCCGTCCGCCACCGCGTTTTGCAGAATGACCGGCACAATCCGGCATTTTACGATCTTGAACACGGCGGGCTGATAGTCGGGGATGAGGATTTCGGTTTCCACCGGCAGCTCCAGCCGGGTTTCCCAGCGCCCGGCGTAGGCGGTCACGGTGTCCTTGAACACCTTGAGTTCCATATACGATACCTCCCTTTTTCTGGCAGCATAAACCTCTTGTGTATCTATATGGTCGCCGGGGCAAAAAAATACCCCCGCCGCCCCAAAAGGAGCAGCGGAGGGATCATCTTTATACTTTGAACGTCATGCGCAGCAGCCATCGCAGCGCCTTGGGGCAGCGGATCACAACAACATTCATGGCGCACACCTCACTTTCGGGTTTGCGCCATACTATGCCGGTTCCGGCTGCCGTGTTACCCGTCGGCGCGGGTCAGCACCGCCAGCCCGCAGCCCGCCGTACAGCAAAGCTGCGCTGTATCCTGCACAAATTCATTGCTGACACCCAGCGGATAATCGGCGGTAAGGGCTGCATTTTGCAGCGGATAGTACACGCCCGTGAGCGTCACGCCCTGCAAAACACCTTGCAGGGGGAATAGCGAAAGATACTGCCAATCCCCCTTTTGCAGCGTCAGCGGGGTGCCGGGCAGCAGGTAGTGCAGCTCACTTCGTTCGTCTGCCAAGAGGACTTCCACGCCGTTTTGCGCCAGAAACAGCCCAGAGGCAATGTTGGCAAGGCTATGCTCCAGCCTTGCCCCGCCCAAAGCCCCCAGCAGCGTGATGCGGGTATAGCCCTGCTCCAGCAGCCAGCGCGCGGCGTAGTGGGTGTCGGTATCGTCCTTGACGTGGGGCAAAACGATGGTCTTGCCCGTGGTTTCGGGTCTTGGGGCGGAATCAAAATCCCCCACGATCAGATCGGGCTGCACGCCCAGGTGCACGGCGTTGCGGTAGCCTGCATCGCACGCCACCACAAAGGCGTCCGGCGCAAGGTAGCGGCGCATGGCCCCGCCCACCGGCACAGCCGACAGAATGACGGCGGTCTTTGTTATTTTTCCCATTCTTTCCTCGTTTCGGCGTCGGCGTACATCGAAAGATAGCTGGCGTAGCGGCTTTGGCTGATCTTGCCCTGTGCCAGCGCCTCGCGCACGGCGCAGCCGGTTTCGCTGCGGTGGGAGCAGCCGGTAAATTTGCACTGCCCGAAATAGGGTTCAAATTCCGGGAAGGTGTGCTGCAGATCCTCCTTGGGGATGCGGCAGAGCTTTTGCGCCTCTAAGCTGGCAAAGCCCGGCGTGTCCGCCAGGCGCCCGCCGCAAATTTCAAAGATTTCCACCTCGCGGGTGGTGTGGCGTCCGCGCCCCAGCTTGCGGCTGATCTGCCCGGTTTCCCGGTTCAGCTCCGGCGCCAGATGGTTGAGCAGCGTTGACTTGCCCACGCCGGAGTTGCCGCAGAACGCACACAGATGGTCTTGGATCTGTGCGCGGATCTCCGCCAGCCCCTCGCCGGTTTCGTAGTTGAGCATGATCAGCGGGATTCCGCTGCCGGCATACGCCTGCTGCAGACTGTCCGCCGCTGCAAGGTCCGCCTTGGTGACGACAAGCACCGGCTGCACGTCCTTGTACACGGCAGCCGCCGCCAGCTGATCCAGCACCAGCGTGCTGGGTACCGGCTGCACCGTGCTGGCAACGATAAACAGCACATCCAGATTGGCAATGGGCGGGCGGACAAAAACATTTTTGCGGGGCAGAATTTCCTCAATGGCAGCGCCGTCCGCCGACAGACGCACCATATCCCCCGCCACCGGGGTGATACCCCGCTTGCGGAACACACCCCTTGCCTTGCACTCCACGATGCCGTCGGGCGTTTTTACATAGTAAAACCCGCCGATGCCCTTTGTAATATAGTCCATGCCGGTTCCCTCTTAGGCGGGTGCGTTGGGCGTAAAGGGTTCATGGGTATCATAGAAGTATACCCCGTAATCGTGCTTGTACACCTTACGCCAGACGAAACTGCCGTCCGGCAGCCAGTATTGCTCGTCCCACGTCCTACCTTCCTCCGGATCGCCCATAGTACCCTCGGGCAGGTTGGGATCATGCTCCGGCACGACCACCTCCGGTACGCCGGTGGACACATACACCGTAATGGCGCTGCCGACACGCACCGGGGTGCCTGCCTCGGGCATCTGACTCAGCACGGTACCCGCGGGCTGTTCGTTGGGCTGCTCCTCAACATACAGCGAAATCAGGCTGTCCTTGACCTCGTTGCGGGCTTCCTCAATGGTGCGCCCGGTCAGGCTGGGTACGATGACCTCGGTCTTGGCTTCCTCGCGGCTGACATACATAATAACGGTGGAGCCGCCCTCCACCGTTTCTCCGGCGGCAGGCTCGGTATACACCACCGCGCCGGTGGCGACCGTTGCGTCCACAATGGGCTTTTTGGTCACGCGCAGCCCCTTGTCCAGCAGGGTCTGCTTGGCATCGTCCGCGTCCATATTTTTCGTTTCGGGGATCGTGATATACTCAGTGCCAAGGCTGACCGTCAGGGTCACCTTCTGCTTTTCCTTGACGGTTCGCCCGGCGCTGGGCGTCTGGCGGATGATGGTCCCCGCCGCGCTGGAACTGTCGTAGGTTTCGTCAAATTCCGCCTTCAGCAGCTTGTTGTAGTCGGACGCCAGATACTCGTCCTTGGTCATCCCCACAAAGTTGATGAGGGTGACGTCCTCACGGTTGGAGAACAAGAGGTTGTTGGAGTTGGTAAAAATCAGGTACACCAAAATGGCGGCGCCGATGACAAACGCCACCGCCATACCCGCAAAAATCGGGAACATGGCAAAGGGCTTGGGTTCCTTGCGCTTGGATTTTTTCTTTTTGGCGCCGGTTGCGGCAGCGCCGGCACGGCGTGCGCCGCCGGTGCGCAGATTGCTGCCGGTCTTGGCGCCGTTTACCACACGGCTGATTTGTTTTTCGGGATTATCCTGCATATTTCTGTACTCGTATTCAAAATGGATGGAGGGATTTTTCTTGAACGCCTCGATGGCGTCCAGCATTTCCTGTGCGTTCTGGAAGCGCTTGGCGGGGTCCTTTTCCATTGCCTTTTCGGTGATCTGGCGCAGCCCCTCCGGCACGTCGGGGGCAATTTCTGCCAGCGGGCGCGCCTTGTCGGAAATCTGCATAATAGCGATGGAAACCGCACCGTCGCCGTCAAAGGGCAGCTTGCCGGACAGCATCTCGTACAGCATAACGCCGACCGAGTAGATGTCGGTGCGGGCATCGGTGCGCTCGCCCTTGGCCTGCTCGGGGCTGATATAATGCACCGAGCCGATCGCCTTGTCGCTGACGGTCTGGCTCTGCGCGCGGGAGAAGCGGGCAATGCCGAAGTCCATCATCTTGATGGAGCCGTCCGCCAGCAGCATAATGTTCTGCGGCTTGACGTCGCGGTGGATGATGCCCTTGGCGTGGGCGTGCTGCAAAGCGCTGAGCACCTGCGTGGCAAAGTAGACGGTTTCTTTCCACGTCAGGGCGCCGCCGCGCTGGCGCAGGTACTCTTTTAAGGTGATGCCGTCCACATATTCCATCACGATATACTGCAATTTGTCGGTGACCGAAACATCGTACACCTTGACAATGTTGGGGTGGTTCAAAATCGAGATCGCCTTGGACTCGTTTTTAAAGCGGCGCACCAGCTCCTCATTGTCGAGAAATTCTTCCTTCAGCACCTTGACGGCAATCGCGTTGCCGGTCTTGAGATCGGTGCCGCGGTAGACGTTCGCCATACCGCCGACGCCCACCAGACCTTCTATAGAATAGCGGCCATCCAGCCGCTTACCGATCATATTATCCATGGTTGACCTCCGTAGTTTCCACACCCATCAGCAGGACGGTGATGTTATCCTGCCCGCCTGCCTGCAAAGCATGATCCACAAGAATTCTTGTGGCATCAAAAAACGTTGCATCGCGCAAGATCCGCGCTGTTTCTGTGTCCGGGATCATATTGGTAAGCCCGTCCGTGCATAAAAGCAGGATGTCCCCCACCGCCACCTGACAGCGGCTGTATTCCGGCACGATATTGGCGGACACCCCCAGCGCCCGGGTGATCAGGTTTTTTTGCGGGTGCTGGGCTGCCTGCTCGCGGGTGATCTGCCCGCTGTCCACCAGCTGCTGCACCATCGAGTGGTCGTGGGTGATCTGCGTCAGCTCGCCCGCGTGGTATAAATACGCGCGGGAATCGCCCGCGTGTACAATGTGCGCCACGCCGTTATCCCCCACATAGGCGCAGACACCCGTGGTACCCATACCCAGCATTTCGGGGGAGGCGGTGGCTTTGTCGTATACGGCGCGGTTGATGATATCAAACCCGCGCAGCAGGAAGGCTTTTTCTGCACCGGGCTGCAATTCCGGCAGCTCCTTGGCAAAATATTGCTGCATGGTATCGGTGGCAATGCGGGAGGCGACCCGCCCGCCGTTTACGCCGCCCATACCGTCGCACACAATGCCCCATGCAGTTCCCCCCGGCAGCTGCTGCGCACAATAATTGTCCTGATTTTCCTGGCGGCAGCTTCCGATATCGGTGATGGCTGCAAGCTTCATTGCGTTTCGTCCTTTCCTTGTAAACTCTCTTGGGCATCCTCGCGGCGCAGCTGCCCGCAGGCGGCGCTGATGTCGGTACCCAGACGCCGACGCACCGTGGCGTTGACGCCCAGCGCCTCCAGTTCCTTGCGGAAGCGGTGGACATTGGCATCGTCGGTGGCGGAGTAAGGGCTGCCGTCCACGGGGTTGATGGGGATCAGATTGACGTGCGCCCCCATACCCCGGATCAGGTCCGCCAGCTTCTGCGCCATCTCGGAGGAGTCGTTGACGCCGCGCACCATCGAATACTCAAAGCTGATGCGGCGCCCGGTTTCCTTTTGGTAGCGCCGGCACGCCGGGATGAGCTGCTCCAGCGGGAAGGCATCGTTGACCGGCATCATCGAGGAACGCACGGCGTTGTCGGGCGCGTGCAGCGACACCGACAGCGTCAGCTGCAGATGCCGCTTTGCCAGCTCGTCAATTTTGGGCACCAAGCCGCAGGTAGACAGGCTGATGTTGCGCATCCCGATGTTGACACCTTCCGGGCAGGAGATGATCTCCAAAAAGTCCATCACGTTGTCAAAATTGTGCAGCGGCTCGCCGATGCCCATCAGAACAATGTGGGACACCCGCTCGCCGGTATCCTTTTGCGCGGTGTAAATTTCGGAGGCGATCTCCCCCGGCGTCAAGTCGCGCACGCGCCCGGCCTGGGTGGACGCGCAGAACCGGCAGCCCATAGCGCAGCCCACTTGGGTGGACACGCAGACGGTGTTGCCGTATTTGTAGCGCATCAGCACGGTTTCTATGCAGTTGCCGTCCGCAAGCTGCAGCAGGTATTTTACCGTGCCGTCCGCCGACTGCTGACGGCGGCGGATGGCGGGCGCGGCGATCGTACACTGCTGCTCAAGCAAGGCGATGAGCGCCTTGGGCTGGTCGGTCATCTGCGAAAATTCGGTGACGAGCTTTTGGTGCAGCCACTTGAAGATCTGTTTGGCGCGGAATTTCGGCTGACCAAGGCTGACGATATACGCCGTCAGCCTGTCAAGGGTCATATCCGAAAGGCAAATTCCTGCGGCCTGTTCCATGGGGGAAGCCCTCCTAAATACTAGTAACGGAAAATTCAGTGATTTTTTTGCAGGATCGCCACAAAAAATCCGTCCGTGTGGGTCTTATGCGGCAAAAACAGCGTGCCGAAGCCGGTATCCACGGCACCGGGGTACGCCATCGGCGGGGCAGCCAGCGTGAAATCCGGGTGGGCGGACAGGAATTTTTGCACCTGCCGCTCGTTTTCGTCCCGGTTGACTGTACAGGTAGAATACACCAGCCTGCCGTTTTTGGCAAGGCTGTCTGCCCCGTTTTGCAGGATTTTTTGCTGGGTTTGGAGCAAATTCTCCATACCTGCCAAATCCTTGCAGCGGATATCGGGTTTTTTGGCTATGACACCAAGACCCGAACACGGCACATCGCACAATACGCGGTCAAAGGTTCCCCACGCCGGGCGCGGCACGGTGGCATCGTTTTGCAGCGCCTCGGCGCAGTGTACGCCGCAGCGGTCAAACGCCTTGCGCAAAAGCGATACCCGCCCCGGCACGAACTCGCCGCTGATGAGCTGCCCCTTGTCCTGCATACACTGTGCCAGCGTCAGGCTTTTGCCGCCCGGCGCAGCGCACAGATCCAGCACCTTCTGCCCCGGCTGCGCCTGCACGCAAAGGGCGGCAAACTGGCTTGCCAGCCCCTGCACATGGTAAAGCCCCTCGGCAAAGGCTTTTGTTGCCGCCGGGGAGCCGCTGAATTTCGTCAGCAGGCAATGCGCCCACGGTCCCGGCGCCGCATCGCAGCCCTCGCTTTGCAGGCGCGCGGTGAGCGCCGCATCGGTGGTTTTTAAGGTATTGACCCGCACGGCGGCGGCAGGCTTTTCAAAAAAGGACGCTGCCATGGCAAATGCTTCATCGCCGTACTGGCTGTACAAAAGCGATGCCACGGGCGCGGAAAGGCAGTAGTAGATTTGCAGGCGCTGCAACGGGTCGGCAAAATCGCTCTCGCTGACGGGCTGCACGGCGGCGCGGCGCAAGACCGCGTTGACCATACCGGCGGCGCTGGTTTTGCCAAAGGCTTTGGTCAGCTTGACGCTCTCGTTCACGGCTGCCGAAACCGGCACCTGCATAAACCGCGCCTGCGCCAGCCCCGCGCGCAAGACCGCGCGCACCGGTGCATCCAGCTTTGCCAGCGGCTTTTTGAGGAACTGCCCCAGTAGGTAGTCCAGCAGGGGCATACGCTCCACCGCCGTGTAGAAGATGCCCGCCGCAAATGCGGCATCGCGCGGCTCGGGCGCGGGGGTGCATTTTTTCAGCTCGGCGTCCAGCACCAGGTTGGCGTAGCCCGCCTGCTCCTGATGCAAAAGCGCCTGCACCGCCAGACGGCGGGGCGTCACAGGCAGTCCCCCGTTTTCAGGCGGCGCCCTGCCGCCCATGCGGTACCCGCCATCGGCTTGCCGCCCTCGGGCGTGACGCTGAGCAGCGCCACCGCACCGTTTTGCGCCGCCACCGTCAGCGGCTTTAACGCCAGCACGGTGCCGGGCGCGGCGTTCTGCGGGTTTTCTGCCAGGCGGCACTCGCTGACCTTGATGCGCTTGCCGTCCTGCTCAAACCACGCGGTGGGCCACGGGTTCATACCGCGCACCCAGTTGTGGATGTGGGCGGCGTCCTCGGTAAAGGCAAAGCGGGCGGTATCCTTGGACAGCGGCGGCGCCAGTGTTGCCTTGCTGTGGTCCTGCGGCACGGGGGTAAGCTGCCCTGCCTCGATCTTTGCCAGCGCGTCCACCAGCGTCTTAGCGCCCACGGCGCTGACGCGGTCAAACAATTCGCCGCTGGTTTCCTCGGGGTCGATGGCGACCGGCTCGACCATCAGCACATCGCCGGTGTCAAGCCCCTCGTCCAGCTGCATAATGGAAACGCCCGTTTCGGCATCGCCGTTCAGCACCGCCCATTGGATGGGTGCCGAGCCGCGGTACTTGGGCAGCAGCGAAACGTGCAGGTTGATGCAGCCGTACTTGGCGGTATGCAGCAGCTGCGGCGGGATGATGCAGCCATACGCCACCACCACAATGATATCGGGTGCCAGCTGCTCAATCAGCGCATCGGACGAGCCGTCGCGCAGCGTGCGGGGCTGGTAGACCGGTATATCGTGCTGCTGCGCCAGTTGCTTGACCGGCGGTGCGGTCAGAATCTGCTTGCGCCCCACGGGCTTGTCGCGGCGGGTAAACACGGCGCACACCTCATGCCCGGCGTCCAGCAGGGCTGCTAAGCTGTCGGCGGCGATATCGGGTGTACCCATAAAAAGGATGCGCATAGAATCAGTCCTCGTTTTCTTCGGGGTAGTCGTCCTCATAGAAATGCTCTGCCAAGTCCATGATGGTGATGCCGTCCAGGTGGTTGTTCTCGTGCTGGATGCAGCGGGCAAGCATATCGTCCGCTTCCATCTCAAACCATTCGCCGTGGCGGTCCTGCGCCTTGACCTTGACGTGCTTGGAGCGGGAGATGGCGCCGTTGTGTCCGGGGAAGGACAGGCAGCCCTCGTACAACTCGACCTTTTCGTCGCTCAGCTCCAGAATTTCGGGGTTGATGAACTCGATAAACTTGTACTCGTAGTTGGCGGGTACGTCCTCAGGCAGATCGCGGTCATCCAGGCAGATGAACAGGCGGCGCATCATACCCACCTGCGGACCTGCCAGACCCAAGCCGTTGGCGTCGAGCAGCGTTTCTTTCATATCATCGAGCAAAATGCCCAGACGGTCGTCAAATTTGGTTACGGGGCGGCAGACCTTTTTCAAAATCGGGTCGCCGTCCTGCACAATAGTACGCAGTGCCATAAATAGATTCCTCCTGAATTAAATATCTCCGTCAGAGTTGAAGTCCAAAATCACCGATGCCTTGGCGGGGAGTTTTTCCTTGTCGTAGGCATCCAGTGTCTGCCGCATCACGGCGCGGAACTGTGCGTCCTTGCGGCATTTCAAAGTCAGCTTGTAGCGGTATTTGCTGTTGAGCATCACAATGTTCATCGGTGCGGGTCCCAGAATGCGCAGCGGCATCTGGGGGTTTTGGGCGGCGGTTTCGCCCAAGAGCTGCCCAAACCGCACGGCGGCGGTCAGGACCTCGGGTTCCTTGTCCCCCACAAAACCCACCACGCAGAAGGCGCAGAACGGCGGGTACAGCCCGAATTTGCGAAAGGTGATCTCCTCGCGGTAGAACGCCTCGTAATCCTGCGCGGCAGCCAGCTGCAAAACCGGGTGGTCGGGTACGGTGGTCTGGATCAGCGCCCGCCCGGGGATGTCGGCGCGCCCGCCCCGCCCGATGACCTGTGTGACCAGGCTGAACACGCTTTCATACGCGCGAAACCCCTGCCCGAACAGCAGCGAGTCGATGCCCAGAACACCGACGAGCGAGACCTTTTCAAAATCCAGCCCCTTTGCCACCATCTGGGTACCCAGCAAAATATCGTAGTCGTGCCGTGCAAACTGCGCCAGCATGGTTTCGTGGGCATTCTTTTTGGTGGTGGAGTCCTGATCCATCCGCAGAATGCGCGCCGCGGGCAGCAGCCGGGACAGCTCCTCCTCCACCCGTTGGGTGCCGAAGCCGCTGTACGCCAGCTTGCCGCCGCAGTCGGGGCAAAGGGCGGGCGCAGGCTGCACGGTATGCCCGCAATGGTGGCACATCAGCGCCTGTTGGGGCTTGTGGTAGACCAGCGGCACACTGCAATGCGGGCATTTCAGCACATGACCGCAGGCGGTACACATGGCCACCGTGCGGTAGCCGCGCCGGTTCAGCAGCAGGATGCTCTGTTCCCCGTGGTCGAGGTTTTTTTGCAGCTCCTGCGCCAGACGCCCGCTGACCTCGCGCGGGTTGCCCGCCGCCAGCTCCGCGCGCATATCGACAAAATCCACCTGCGGCAGCGGCTTGCCGCCGTAGCGGTGCTGCAGCCGCACCAGCTGCAAACGCCCGCATTGCGCGGCGTGGTAGGTTTCTGTCAGCGGCGTGGCAGAGGCGAACAGCAGCAGGGAATTTTCCATCGCAGCGCGCTTTTTGGCAATGTCGTGGGCATCGTACCGGGGGGCGGACTCGCTTTGGTAGGTATGCTCCTGCTCCTCGTCCATGATGATCAGCCCGATATTTTGCAGCGGGGCAAACACCGCGCTGCGGGTACCCACCACGATATCGGCATTCCCCTGCTGGATGCGCCGCCACTGCAGAAGGCGCTCGGTATTGTTGAGCGCCGAGTGCTGCACCGCCAGCCGGCTGCCGAAGGTGGATTTTAAGCGGCGGATCATCTGCGGCGTCAAGCTGATCTCCGGCACAAGCACCAGCGCCTTGCGCCCCAGTTCCAGCGTGCGCTCGATGAGTTTCAAAAACACCATCGTCTTGCCGCTGCCGGTGACCCCGTGCAGCAGCGCCGCGTGGGGCTGCGCGTCCTCCAATTTCGGCAGCAGCTCCCAGAAAACGGCTTGCTGCTCCGGTGAAAGGGTGATGGGGCGGGGGTCAAAGGGTATGGCGGCGAACAGGTCGATTTCCTTATCCTGCTCGCACGCCGTAAGCACGCCTTTTTTGCACAGGCTGTCCAGCGTGGACTTGGAGATGCCCACCTCGTCCAGCTGGCGCGCCGTCAAAGGACCTTGGCGCAGCGCCTGCACCGCCGCCAGCTGCCGCGGTCCGGGTTTCGGGGCGGCGGGCAGCTCACCGGTCAGGGTGTACAGCCGCTCGGTCGAGCGGGTCAGCCGGCTTTGCATCACCGGATGCCCGTTTTCCACTGCGGGGCGGTACTGCGCACCGTAGGGTATGACCGCCTTGACCGCCTCAAACCAAGTGCAGAAGGTGCGCTCCTTCAAAAAGCGCACCAGCTCCATCAGGTCGGGGGTCAGGCGGGCTTCCTCGGGCGCGGCATCCAGCAGAGTTTTCAGCTTGTCGGGCGCATCCTCGACCTCCTGCACATCCAGAACGACCGCCATACGCGGTTTATTGCCGCGCCCAAAGGGTACCAGCACCATACTGCCGGGCCAGATCCTGCCCGCAAGGCGGGGCGGCACACAGTAGGAATACAGCCTGTCAAAGTGGATGTTGGCATCGTTTACCGCCGCTTGGGCAATCTGCAGGCTCATTCGGCGGCGCCGTGCTTGAGCTTGAACTGAATGATGGAATACAGGCTGTCGGCGCACGCCTCGACTTGGTTGTTGACGATATGCTCGTCATAGTTGACCGAGTTGGCGATCTCCGTTTCGGCGCGCTGCAGGCGGCGGCGGATGGTTTCCTCGCTCTCGGTGCCGCGGCTGCGCAGGCGGCGCTCCAGCTCCTGCATATCGGGGGGCAGCACAAAGATGGTGGTGGCGCCGGGGTACATCTTTTTGATGTTGCCCGCGCCCTCGACCTCGATGACCAAAATCACCGGGATGCCCAGTGCCATACGCCCCTCGATCTCGCTGCGCAGCGTGCCGTAGTAGTTGCCGCAATACTGCGTATGCTCCACGATCTGGTCGTGGGCAAGGTGATCCTCAAAGTCCGCCGTGGACATAAAGTGGTAGTTGATGCCGTCCTTCTCGCCCTCACGCGGGGCGCGGGTGGTGGCGGAAACGGTGTGCTGGATCTCCGGGTGCTTTTTCAAAAGATTTGCCACCACGGTGTCCTTGCCGGTGCCGGACGGACCGGACACGACAAACAGGTATTTTTCGCCTTTCATACGTTCTTCTCCTCTTCTTCCGGGGCAAAGCGACCGGTCAGACTTTCCAGCGCAATGCCCGATAATATCACATGATCCGAGTCCATGATCAGGACCGCCTGCGTGCGCCGCCCGTAGGAGGCGTCGATGAGTGCGCCCTTTTCGCGGGCGTCCTGCACCAGACGCTTGATGGGGGCGGAATCCGGGCTGACGATGCCGATGACGCGGTCACCGTTGACCATATTGCCAAAGCCGATGTTGATCAGTTTCATAGCGATTCCTTACTCGATGTTCTGGATCTGCTCGCGGATCTTTTCAATTTCGGATTTCAACTCGACGACCAGCCGGGTGATGGCGACATCCTGGCACTTGGAGCCGATGGTGTTGGATTCGCGGTTCAGCTCCTGCGTTAAGAAGTCCAGCTTGCGCCCTACCGGCTCGTCCAGCGCCAGAATTTCGCGGTACTGCGCCACATGGCTGTGCAGACGCACGGTTTCCTCGTCAATGGCGGTCTTGTCGGCAAAAAGGGCAGCCTCGGTCACAAGGCGGCTTTCGTCAATATTGCGGTCCCCCAAAAGCTCCTGCAGGCGGGCGTACAGTTTGTCGCTGTACGCCTGCACGCGCCCGGCACTTCCCTGCTCGATCTTGGCAACCAATTCCTCAATCGTGTCCAGACGCCCTGCCACGTCCGCTTTGAGCTTTTCGCCCTCGGCGGCGCGCATCGCCACAAAGGCATCGACCGCCTGCAACGCCACGCTCTGCACGTCCTGCCACAGCTCGTCCTCGTTGGTGGGGGCAGCCGTCTGGGTCAGAACTTCGGGGAAACGGGCGATCATACCCGCCGTGACGTCGTTTTTCAGCTCCATTTTTTCAATCAGGGAATCCAGCGCGGCGCGGTAGCCCTGCGCCAGCGACCAGTTGACCGACACCACGGTATCCGCCGCCGTGACGGTCTGGATGGACAGGCTCAATTCCACCTTGCCGCGGCTGACCTTGGCAGCCACCAGCTTTTTGAGCTTATCCTCCAAAAATGCGCAGGAGCGCGGCAGACGGGAGGAATACTCAAAAAAACGCGCATTGACGCTGCGCAGCTCCACCTTGATATCTCGACCGTGCAGCAAAGCCCCTGCACGTCCGTAACCGGTCATACTTAAAACCATACGCCTTACACCTCGGTATCAGATTCGGCGGCTCTGCCGCCGGGCACACATATATATCATATATTTTACTATTTTTCCCCGCAAGATGCAAGCAAAAAGGGCGTTCTTTTACAGCTTAAACACAAAAAAGCCGCCGCTGCCCTGCGGCAGCGGCGGCAAATGGTTTTACAGATCAAACGGGGTGGGATTTGTTCTCGTAGTCGGCGTGCAGTGCATCGACACCCTGCAGGCGGGCGTTGCGCTTTTCAAAGAACTTGGGCGCAACCTGCGGGAACATCGCATAGGTCAGCACGTCCTCCTCCTGGATGGCGTACTTGGCGGCTTCTGCCTTCAGCTTCTCCATCTCAGGCTCCAGCGTGTCGGCAAAGCGGCAGGTGATGGGCTCCTCACCCTTCAGGATAAAGTCGCTGAATTCCTTCTTGATGGGGGCGGGCGTCTTGCCGTAATCGCCGTGGACCAGACCCTTGAACTCCTTGGTGACCATCTTGTAACGCTCGCCCATGATCACGTTGAACACGGCCTGCGTACCGACGATCTGGCTGGTCGGGGTGACCAGCGGCGGGTAACCGGCATCCTCACGAACGCGGGGGATCTCCTCCAGAACGTCCTGCAGCTTGTCCTCCTTGCCGGCGTCCTTCAACTGCTTGAGCATATTGGAGAACATACCGCCGGGAACCTGATACAGCAGGGTGTTGGCGTCAACGCCCAAGGACTTCTGGTTGATCTGACCGTTGGCGATGTACTTCTCGCGCAGCTTGTTGAAGTAAGCGCGCACGACATTGAGCTGGTTCAGATCCAGACCGGTGTCGTAATCGGTACCCTGCAGGGCCGCGACCAAGCTCTCGGTCGGCATATGGGAGGTACCCAGAGCCAAGGGGCTCATGGCGGTATCGACGATGTCGGCGCCTGCCTCGATGCCCTTCAGGATGGACATGGAGGCAAGACCGGCGGTGTAGTGGCTGTGGATGTCCACGGGGATGCTGACGGTCTTTTTCAGCTCGCTGACCAGCTCGGCGCAGGTGTAGGGCTTGAGCAGACCCGCCATATCCTTGATGCAGATGGAATCGGCGCCCATCTCTTCCAGGGTCTTGGCGTACTGGGCAAAGTACTCGTTATTGTGGACAGGGCTCAGGGTGTAGCTGATGCACGCCTGTACATGGGCGCCCTCTTTGTTGGCGGACTTGATGGCAGTCTGCAGGTTGCGGGGGTCGTTCAGGGCGTCGAAAATACGGATGACGTCAATGCCGTTGGCGACAGACTTCTTGACAAAGTACTCGACAGCGTCGTCGGCGTAGGGACGGTAGCCCAGCATATTCTGACCGCGGAACAGCATCTGCAGCTTCTGGTGGGGCAGCTCCTTGCGCAGGATGCGCAGACGCTCCCACGGGTCCTCGTCCAGGAAACGGATGCAGGAGTCAAACGTTGCGCCGCCCCAGCACTCTACGGAGAAGTAAGGGATCTTGTCCATTTCGGGCAGGATGGGACGCATTTCGTCCATCGTCATACGGGTGGCCAGCAAGGATTGGTGGGCATCGCGCAGAACGACCTCAGTAATTTTGATGGGTTTCTTAGCCAATGTCATTCACCCCGTCTTTCTCAGTTCATGGTGCAGAGCAGGTCGCCGGAGTTGACCACGTCGCCCTTGCGAACGTTGACACTTGCAATGGTGCCGTCCTGCGGAGCGCTGATCTCGTTCTCCATCTTCATGGCTTCGAGGATCAGCAGGGTGTCGCCGGCCTTGACGGAGTCACCGGGCTTGACCTTGACATCCAGAATGTTGCCCGGCATGGGGGCATTGACGGAAACAGCACCGGCAGCACCGGCGGGGGCAGCGGCGGGAGCGGGAGCCGCAGCGGGTGCAGGGGCAGCGGCAGGAGCGGCGGCGGGGGCAGCAGCTGCCACGGGGGCGCCGGTGCCTTCCTCAACGGTGACATTATAGGCAACGCCGTTTACGGTAACGATCAGGTTTTTCATAGGAATATCCTCCTTAAATCAGCGGGTTGATTTTTACAGCGTGATGTTGCCGTGCTTCTTGGCAAGGCGGACGGCGCGCTTGCTCGCCAGCATATCCAGCGCCTGCACAACGGCAGCGCGGGCATCGGCGGCGTTCACAGCCAGATCGGCGGCACCGTTCTTTACGGCGGCGTCGGCGCTGCAAACGTCCTTGGCGTAGGCGGCAGCCTTCGCCTTGGTGGCGTTCACGATATTGTCGGAAGCAAAGATCTCGTCCTTGTACAGAACGGTGACAGCGGCTTCGGGTGCCAGAGGTGCCACGGTGCAGCCGTTGACGGCAACGCGCCAGTCAGCGCTGGCGGCAAAGACGGTGTAGGCAGCGCCCACGGCATTGCCAGCCAGCACAGCCACCTTGACGGTGGTAGCCTCGGCGTAGACACCTGCCATACGGGCAGCCTGACGGATGCCGCCTGCCTGATCGTCACCCTCGCTCTTGACAAAGCCCTCGGTGTTGACGACGGTGATCACGGGGATGCTGTATGCATCGCACAGGCGCACAAAGCGGGCAGCCTTGGCGGTGCATTTGTGGCACAGGGCAGCCTTTTCGGTGGCGACGATGCCCACGGTGCTGCCGTTGACGGTAGCCAGCGCGGTGACAACGTTCTTGCCGTAGCCTGCGTACAGGGTGACAGCGCTGCCCTCGTCAGCCAGAGCCTTGACGGCATCGGCGGCGGTGTAGGCGGCGGTGTTCAGCGCGGCGTTGGGGGCGGCGAAGTCGAACAGCGCGGGACCTGCCAGATTGTTGGCGGGCAGCAGCGCGGCGATCTCGGCAGCCTTCTTGGCAGCCTCAACGGCATCGGCGGCGGTAGCGGCAGCCACACCTGCCTTGGCGGCAAAGGCGGCGGAGCCGGCCCCTGCAAGCTTGTCCTCGGCATTGAAGGGCGCGTTGAGGAACAGCTCGGCGTCCTCTGCCATAATGCACAGGTCAGCGGCAGCGGCGTTGATAGCGTTGGTGCCGGCGCAGGTGCCGGTGACAACGGCGATCTGGGGTACAACGCCGGACACGCGGGCGATCTCGGCGGTCAGGCGGGCGTTGGCGTTGAGCAGTTCCAGCCCGCCCTCCAGCTTAGCGCCGACAGAGTCGTAGAAGGTCACGACCGGCGCACCGGTCTGCGCTGCCATTTCCAGCACGCGGATATTTTTTTCGATGTCCTGCACGCCCACAGCGGTGCCATCCTCAAAAACGGCGTAGGCGCTCTGACCGTTGGCGCTGCCGAAAGCTGCACTTACGGCACCGTCCGTAAACAGCGGAGAGTAGACACCGCCGTCAAAAAATGCTGCAAGGATCTCTGCCTTGCCGGGCTTATTTGCTGCCATACAGTTTCCTCCCTATGGTAAAAGCGGCAGACGCTATAACCTTGTTACAAAAATCTGCCATATACAACGATTATACTACTTTGTGTAAAAATAGACAAGAGAATTTCTTACATTTTTCAGGGTTTTTGCCAAATTTTTGCCATCAGTTTTCCTTGGTGGGCAGCGGACCGGGGCGGCGGGGTGCCGCCTTGGCGCTGCCGCCGGATTTCTGCGCGGCGTTGCGCAGGGCGCTGACCTCGCTCTTTTTCAGCTCGCGGAACTCGCCGGGCTGCAGCATACCGAGCTTGACGGGTCCCTGCGCGGTGCGCTTGAGGCGCACGACCTGCAGCCCCACGGCGCTGCACATACGGCGGATCTGGCGGTTGCGCCCCTCGTGCAGGGTGATCTCCAGCACGGTGCGCCCCGGCTCATCGGTGACAACATGGATCACGCAGGGCTGGGTCTTGACGCCGTCGTCCAGCACGATGCCGCTGGACATAGCGATGATCTGCTCCTCGGTGGCGCGGGGGTTGACGGTTACGCGGTACAGCTTGCCCACGCCGCCGGACGGGTGGGTCAGCAGGTTGATGAACGCGCCGTCGTCGGTCAGCAGCAAAAGACCCTCGCTGTCCTTATCCAGACGTCCGACCGGGCGCAGCATAGCGGGTACATCCGCCACAAGATCCATCACGGTCTTGCGCCCGCGGTCATCGCTGCGGGTGGTCAAAAAGCCGCGGGGCTTGTGCAGCATAATGTAGGTGTACTGGCGCTTGCGCACGATGCGCTGGGTCTTGCCGTCGATGGATACCTTGTCAAAGTCGGGGTCCATCTTGTCGCCCAGGGTCACGGGATGCCCGTTGACCTTGACCTTGCCGGCGGCGATCAGGCGCTCTGCCTCGCGGCGGGAGCAGATGCCCTGATCTGCCAATACTTTTTGGATGCGTTGTTCTGCCATCGTTTACTCCTTGTTGTCCTGCGCGGGGGCGGGTTTTTCTTTTTTGATCAGTGCGGTGACCTTGTCCACCAGCTCGGGCAGCGATGCCACGACGTTATCGACCGCCGTGACCTTGTCGATCAGCTGCACGGTGCGCACGTTGCCGTCGGCAATGACGAGGAACGCCACCGGCGTGACCGACACGCCGGCGCCGCTGCCGCCGCCGAACATCTGCTTGCTGGACTGGGGACCTACGTCCGACCCGCCGGAGGCAAAGCCGAAGGTGACCTTGGAAACCGGGATGATGGTGGTTTTTTCGTCCGGGTGGATGGGGTCGCCGATGATGGTGCTTGTATCCACCATTTCACGAATTTTGTCGATGGTAACGCCCATCATACCCTGAATGGGATGCTCTGCCATAGTAAATTCCTCCTTGTATCAACATTTTTCTTGTTTTTGAGGTTGCCAGAGGGGTTCTTTGTATAAACGCCGTGCGAAGCGCAGCGCCAGCCACAGCAAAACGGCGGCGCAGGAACGCACCTGCAAAGAGATACATCGGTCTGCTTTTTGCTGCCCGGTAAAGTCCGGTTCCAGCCACAGGCGGTCCGCCTGCACCCGTACCGACTGCTGCAGCAGCGCCCACGCGGTGTTCAGTGCCCCCAGCAGCGCGCCGTAGGTTACGGCGGTGGCGGCGGCGTCCTGCCCCGTGACCGTCCAGAAAACCGTCACGTGACTTAGACGCAGGCTTTTGGCGGCGCCCCTGCCCAGCCAGCCCAGATGCCCGAAGGCGCATTTTACAAACGCAACCGGATCCCTTTGCAGCAGCGCAAGGGCGGCGTCAATACGCGCCCCCATGCCGAACGGCAGCCCCCGGGTTTGGGGTTTCGGCTCCGGCTTTGCCCGCGCCTTATCGGCAGGCGGGGGCGGCTGCTGGGGGTTGTCCGCCTTTTGCGGCGGGGGTGTTTGCTGCGCCGGTTCCGCCTTGGCGGCGGGCGGCGGGTTTGGTTTTTCCGCGGCGGGCGGGTTTTCTTTGGGTGTTTCGGGTGCGGGGCTTGGCGCCTGCTGCGGCGCACTTTTGGGCGGGTACAGCGCAAAATGCAGCAGCGCATACCGCGCCTGTACCTGCCACTGCCCTGCTGTGTACCGGATATCCAGCCCCAGCGGCAGCAGCAGCGCCGCCAGCAGCAAGAGCAGCAAAATCAACAGCGCAGCGCCCAAAATTTTAAGGATCACCAACAGTATCGTCACGGGCTGTCACTTCCATTCCAGCTGTTCTGCCTCGGCGTCGGGGTCGGGTTCGGGGGTGTCCTCCCCCACCTCGCCGTGCAGCGGCGGCAGATCGGCAAGGCTGCCCAGCCCGAATACCCGCAGGAAGGTGTCGGTGACCTGAAACGCCACCGGCTTGCCCGGCAGGTCCAGACGCCCGGCTTCTTCGATCAGACCTTTTTCCAGCAGCTTTGCCACCGTGCCGGAGGAATCCACACCGCGCACCTGCTCAATAAAGCTGCGGGACACCGGCTGGTTATAGGCGATGACCGCCAGCACCTCCAGCGCCGCGGGCGAAAGCGGGGCGTTGCGGCGGGTGTCCAAAATGCGCTTGACCAGCTCGCCGTAGTACGGGCGGGTGGTCATCTGCCAGCGGTCGGGGGCAAAATACAAAAGGGCAAGACCGCTTTCCTGCTCGTCATAGCGCTGCTGCAGGCGCTGCAAAAGCGCCTCGGTCTGCGGCTTTTCCAGGCGCAGGGCATCGGCAAGGCGGGCGGTTTCCACCGGCTCGGCGTGGGCAAACAGCATCGCTTCCAGTGCGCCCAGATGTTGGTTTTCATTCATGGGGTGGGGTTCTCCTTTCTGCGGCGGTGGGTGCGGTCCAATTGCAGACCGCCGTCATCGGCAACCTGCACGCGCCCTGCGCGGATCAGTTCCAGCAGCGCCAAAAAGGTTGCCACGTTGGTGCTGCGGCTTTCCTCGGGGCTGAAAAGCTGCCCCACCTTGTGCAGCGAGCCTTTCAGCAGCCCGCGCAGCATATGCGACACCCGGCTGGCGACCGACACGAACGGCGCGGTGACCAGCGGCTCAAAGCGTTCCTGCGTGGGCTTGCGCTTGCGGGTGCCGCGCCCCATCAGCCCGAACCACGCCTGCACCAGCTTGTAGGGGTCGTGCGGGCGGGTGTACTCTGCCGCGCCGACCAGCGGCATCGGCTCGCGCACAAAGGTGGCGATATCCCGCGCACGGCTGCCCAGCTGGGCGGCGACCTCCTTGCAGGCGCTGTACTCGATCAAGCGCCCGGTCAGCTCCGCCTTCATCCGCTCGGCCTCGGGGCTGCGGGGCAAGAGCAGTGCGCTTTTCATCTGGACAAGATGCGCCGCCATATCAATAAACTCGCTGGCGATGTCCATACGGTCCTGCTGCAGGGTGCGGATGGCCTCGGTATATTGGTCGATGAGGGTCATCAGGTTGATGTCGTAGAGGTTCATCTTATTTTTGCCGACCAGATACAGCAGCATATCCAGCGGACCTTCAAAGTCCTCGATTTTAAACGTTAATGCCTCTTGCAAAATAACCCCCGATTGTATCTACAAAGTTGGTGGCGTCTACCAGCCCGCCCCACAAAAAGTTGACCACCGCCGCCAGCGGGCGGTCCAATAGACCTGTAAAGGTCAGAAACAGCATTGCCAGCATAATATAGCGCTCGTACTGCATCACGCGGAAGTACAGCCGCTGCGGCAAAAACAGCAGCACGACCCGGCTGCCGTCAAAGGGCGGCAGCGGCATCAGATTGAACGCCGCCAGGCTTAAATTCATCACGATCATATAATAAAGGAACAGCGTCACCGCCGACAGATCCTGCTGCCAACCCATCCAATAGCCGACGCGGTACAGGATCATACTCAGCCACGCCAGCAGCAGGTTGGAAACGGGACCCGCCGCAGCGGAAACCGCCATACCCACCTTGGGGTTGCAGAAGTTGGCTGCGTTGATGCCCACAGGCTTTGCCCAGCCGACACCGCCCACCAGCATACACACCGCACCGACGGGGTCCAGATGATGCAGCGGGTTCAGCGAGATGCGCCCCTGCCGCTTGGCGGTATCGTCCCCCAGCCAGTGGCTGACCAGCGCGTGCGCCGACTCGTGAAACGGCAGCGCAATCAGCACCACCATCGCCCGCAGGATATACTGCAAAACCCTTGCCGGAGAGAGTAACCCGTTCAGAACAAACACCGCCCCATTTAAAAGGCAATACCGCATAATTCTAAGTGCCGATACGGCGAGCGAGGTGCGGCAGCTGCTAAGCCAAAAGCGCAGGCAATACTTTGTGTATTGGCGAGCATTTTGGCAACGCAGATGCCGTGCCGCAGCCGCCGGAGCGGTGCTTAAGCCGTAAGGCGGGAATTGTGCGGTGTTGCCTTAAACATACTATTCCTATTATAGCGTAAACCGACGGCAAACACAAGTCCCGCAGCGCCGACAAGCCGCACTTTTTGCCCCTGTGCGCTGCTGCGCAAAAAAATTTTGCAAAAAAAGTTGAATTTTTCCGCCAAGGGGGCTTGCAATTCGTCAATTTATCGGGTATAATAGTACAGCTATTGAAAAGGAGGTGCAAGCAATTATGGCCAAATGTTCTTGCTGTGATAAGGGCGTTTCTTTCGGCATTCAGGTTTCTCACTCTCATCGTCGGAGCAACCGTACCTGGAACCCCAACGTCAAGCGTGTGAAGGCAATCGTGGACGGTTCCCCGAAGTATATCTACGCCTGCACCCGCTGCCTGCGCTCTGGTAAAGTTACCCGCGCGGTCTGATTGGAAAGAAAAAATGCCGGTCACATCGTGTGACCGGCTTTTTCTCTTTTGTACTGGTTTTTTGTACTGTTTTTGAGAGGGGTTATTGTTATGCTGCCGCAGGACCCTGTGATCCTTTTGAGCTATGTAAACACCCAACTGCGGGATCGCTGCCCCGCGCTGGATGTCCTGTGTGAACAGGAAAACGCCGACAAGGTCGCCCTGTGCGCCAAGTTGGCGGAGATCGGCTACGAGTACAACGCCGAGCGGAATCAGTTTGTGTAAGGGAAGTTTCAACTGCTATGAATTTTGTTTTTGTCAGCCCCCATTTTCCCCGTACCTATTGGAATTTTTGCGACCGCCTGCACCGCAACGGCGTAAATGTTCTGGGTATCGGGGATGCTTCTTTTGACGAGATCCCGTGGGAGTTAAAGCACTGCCTGACCGAGTATTACCGGGTCAGCGATCTGGGCAGCTACGATGAGATGCTGCGCGCGATGGCGTATTTTACCTTCCACTACGGCAAGATCGACTGGGTGGAATCCAACAACGAATACTGGCTGGAAATGGACGCCCAGATGCGCACCGACTTCAACATCAATTCCGGCGCCAAAAACGATTTTATCGAGCGCATCAAGTACAAAAGCCGTATGAAGGAAAGCTACATTGCCGCCGGGGTGCCGGTGGCGCGCCATCATATGGTCAGCACGCTTGCGGCGGCGCGGGCTTTTATCAAAGAAGTCGGCTACCCGGTCATTGTAAAGCCGGACAACGGCTGCGGGGCGGAAGCGACCTACAAGCTGAAAAACTTTGCCGAGCTGAAGGCTTTTTACGCCAAGCCCCACGCCGTACCCTATATTATGGAGGAATTCATCAATGGCACCATCGTCAGCTTTGACGGCGTGGCAGACAGCCACTGCGTGCCGCTGTTTTACACCAGCAACGTGTTCCCCACCCCGCTGCTGGATATTGTGAGCAGCAACGGAGACTTGTGCTACTGGACGCAGAAAAAAGTACCCGCCGCCTTAAAGGACGTGGGTTTTCGCACCATCCAGGCGTTTGGCGCCAAGAGCCGGTTTTTCCACTGCGAGTTTTTCCAGCTGAATGAGGACAAGCCCGGTCTTGGCAAAAAGGGCGATTATGTCGCGCTGGAGGTCAATATGCGCCCCGCCGGCGGCTACACCCCCGATATGATCAACTTTGCCAACTCGGTGGACTGCTACCAGATCTGGGCGGATATGGTCTGCTATGACGAGGTGCGCAACCTCGATTTGAACGGACCGAAGTATTTCTGCGTGTACGCCGCCCGCCGGGATTGCCGCCAGTACAAGCACAGCCACCAGCAGATTTTGAACCGCTACGGCAGCCGCCTTAAAATGTATGAGCGCCTGCCCGAAGCCCTGCGGCTGGATATGGGCGATATGATGTACACCGCCGTGGTCAAATCCACCGCCGAGCGCGATGCGTTTATCCGGTATGTGCAGGAAGTAAAATAAGAAAAAAGGACGGCTGCACCCCTTTGCGGGGTGCAGCCGTTTTTGTTTGTAAGTCTAAAATCAGGCATCGCCCAGCGTCATCTGCAGGAAATAGACCCACTGCTTTTCCCACCAGTACCAGTCGTGCGAAACATCGGTACCCCAGATGTCCACAAAGGGGTGGATGTCCTTGCTTTCGAGAATTGCCTGCAATTCCTTGGTGGAGGCAAGCAAGTCTTCTTCCCACTGCCCCTGCCCGCAGCAGAGGATAAACTTGTCCGCCTTGGCAAACAGCTTTTTGTAGGGGTGATTTTCCGGGAAATTGCGCATATAGTCGCAGGGGGAATTGCGGTAGACGAGGTCGTCCATATAATCGCCGAAGAACATACCGGAGGAATACAACCCGCTGAGGGCGATGGTGCCGTTAAACAAATCCGGACGGCGCAGGAAGAAGTTCACGGCGTGACCGCCGCCCATGCTGGCGCCGCCCACCAGCACCTGCCCGGTGTGGTCGGGACCCTGCTCGCGGTTGATCTCCAGCAAGCGGGGGGTCAATTCCTCGCAGACATAGTTGTACCAGCGCTCCTGCATCTCGATGCGCGGGCGGCAGGGACCGTGGTTGTCCCAGCTTTCGGGGTCGATGCTGTCCGCCGTGATGATCTGCAGCTTGCCCGCGTCGATCCACGGCGCGGCAAGGTTGCACATATTGCGATCCTCCCAGTCATAAAAGCGCCCGCTCTGGCAGGGGAAAATCAAAATCGGGCGTCCGGCGTGACCGTAAACCTTAAACTCCATAAACCGGTTCAAAAACCGGCTGTACTCTTTGTAGTAGCGGATCTGCATGGCAGTTCCCTCCTCCGTTTATTTGTAGAAAAAGCGCTTGTTCAGGCTCAAGACCCCCACCATCGCGTGCATAAAGCCGCTTTCGGAGGTTTTGAACACCCAGTAATACAAAACCGCAAAGACCTCGCGCAGGTAGCAGGGCAGCAGGCTGCGCGGCGGGGTGCGGGCGGGCAGCGCCGCCGCAGAGGTAAAGCCCGCTTTTTCGGCGTAGCGCCCGGCGCGGTAGCAGTGAAACGCATTGCTGACATAGACGATGGGCGTAGTTTCACTGACGCCGTAACCGCGCAGGATATCCAGCGAAAACGCGAAGTTTTCCTCCGTGGAGGTAGACTTGGTTTCTGCCAGAATGCGGGCGGGGTCTATCCCCTTTTGGATCAGATAGTCCCGCATGGCGGTACCCTCGGGAACGGTTTCATCGCGCCCCTGCCCGCCGCTGGTGACGATGAGCAGCTCGGGGTGCTGCGCGGCGTAGGCATACGCTGCATCCAGCCGCATCCGCAAAAGGCTGCTGGGCTTATCCTTGCGCAGCCCTGCGCCCAGCACGATCATGACCTGTTCCTGCCCGGTGGGGCGGTCGGCATAGCCGCTGACCGCCAGAAAGCCGATGATGCCCGCCTGCACGGCAAGCCCGGCGCACAACAGTACCAGCACGACCCTGCCTGCCCCGTGGGAGAACCAGACGTTCAGCGGCTTGCGGAATACCGCGTACCCCGCCACCGCCGCCGCCAGCAGCCACACCAGCAGGTTGCCCATATTAAAGTTGCTGGTAAACACCAGCCCCACGGCGTACACGGCCAAGGCGAGCGCCAGCAAATTCAGCAGTACAACGCCCATTTTACTTAGAAATTTCATCGTACACCCCGCAGCCCGCCGGGCAATACTCCACGCCCAGCGCCTTGCAGACGGTGTCGGCAATGGTGGCAAAGCTGTACCGGGTATGCAGGTTGACGCCGGGGCGGACTTCGTCGCCGTAAATCAGCAGCGGCACATACTCGCGGGTGTGGTCGGTGGTCTTGGTGTAGCCGGGGTCGCAGCCGTGGTCGGCGGTGATCATCAGGATATCGCCGGGGCGCATTTTGCCCATAAAGCCGGGCAGCCAGTCGTTGAACTCGGCAGCGGCGGCGGCGTAGCCCGCAATGTCGCGGCGATGCCCGTACAGCATATCAAAGTCCACCAGATTGACAAAGGCAAGCCCCTCAAAGTCGCGGTCTGCCAGCTCCAGCGTGACCTGCAGTCCCTCGGTATTGCCGGCGGTGCGGATGGTTTCGCCAATGCCCTTGCCCGCAAAGATATCGTAGATTTTGCCCACGCCGATGGTCTGTTTGCCGGCAGCCTGCAAGGCGTCCAGCATGGTGTCCTGCGGCGGCACAAGGCTGTAATCGTGGCGGCGGGCGGTGCGGGTAAAGTTGGCGGCGCAGTCCCCCACAAAGGGGCGGGCGATGACGCGCCCCACGCCGTATTTGCCCACCAGCAGCTCACGCGCGGCGGCGCAGACCTCGTACAGCTTTTCCACGGGAACCAGTGCCTCGTTGGCGGCGATCTGGAACACACTGTCGGCGGAGGTGTAGACGATCAGTGCGCCGGTTTTCAGATGCTCCTCGCCGTAGTCGCGGATGACGTCGGTTCCGGAATAGGGCTTGTTGCACAGCACCTTATAGCCGGTCTTGGCGGTAAAGGCGTCCAGCAGCTCCTGGGGGAAGCCGTTCGGGAAGGTGGGCAGCGGCTCGGCGCTGAGCAGACCCGCAATTTCCCAATGCCCGATGGTGGTGTCCTTGCCGGCGCTGGCTTCGCGCAGGCGGGCAAAGCTGCCCAAGGGTGCGGCGGCGGGGGTGCCGCCCTGTACGCCGTCGATGTTGAACAAGCCCAGCTCGGCAAGATGCCCGCCCTTGAAGGCGGGGTGGGCGGCGATGCTGCCCAGCGTGTTGGTGCCGGCATCCCCGAACGCGGCGGCGTCCGGCTCTGCCCCGATGCCGAAGCTGTCGAGAACGATCAGGAAAACTCGTTTTGCCATAGTGGTTTCTCCTTAACTCCGATGCAGTGGGTAGTTTTGCTTGTATTATAGCCGAAACACGGCAAAAAGTAAAGGTATTAGCACATCAGTTTATCCAAATGCCTTTTTCCGGGCAGCAATGTAGGGGCGGCATATATGCCGCCCGCCGCAGCCGTCCGGATATTATGAACTACCGGGCAAAACTGCACGGGACGCATATATGCGTCCCCTACAAACCAACCGAAGGTTCGCCATTGACCCCGTAAATTTGCTGACAGTCCGGTGCGATGCTGCCTAAAAGTATTACCGTATAAAACAAACCCCGCCGGGCGGGGAGCCGTCCGGCGGGGTGGCGTGTCAGATGCGGGTGTCCAGACGCTTTACATAGGTGTCGTGGAACTGCTGGAAGGTGCCGTTGTCCAGCGCTTCGCGGATGCGCTCCATCAGGTGGTTGTAGAAATACAGGTTGTGCATGACCGCCAGACGCATACCGAGGATTTCGTCCGCCTTTTGCAGGTGGCGGATATAGGCGCGGCTGAAGTTGCGGCAGACCGGGCAGTCGCACTGCGGGTCAATGGGCGACTCGTCGCGCTCATATTTCAGGTTCTTGATGTTGATGATGCCGTCCCAAGTGAACAGATGTCCGTGGCGGGCGTTGCGGCTGGGCATAACGCAGTCAAACAAATCGACACCGCGGTAGACGCCCTCAATGATATTGCCGGGCGTACCCACACCCATCAGATAGCGGATCTTGTCCTTGGGGGCAAAAGGCTCGACGGCGGAGATGATCTCGTACATTTTTTCGGCAGGCTCGCCCACTGCCAAGCCGCCGATGGCGTAGCCGTCCAGATCGTACTCGGCGATCTGCTTCATATGCTCCACGCGCAGATCGGCAAAGGTGCAGCCCTGATTGATGCCGAACAAAAGCTGGTCGGGGTTGACCGCCTTTTCCTCGTGCTTGAGGCGCGCCATCTCGTCCTTGCAGCGCAGCAGCCAGCGTGCGGTGCGCGCGCAGCTGTTTTTGGCGTACTCGTAGGTGGCGGGGTTTTCGACGCACTCGTCAAACGCCATGGCGATGGTGGAGCCGAGGTTGGCTTGAATCTGCATACTCTGCTCGGGTCCCATAAAGATGCGGTGACCGTCAAGGTGGGAGTTGAAGGTCACGCCCTCCTCGGTGATCTGGCGCAGCTTGGCAAGGCTGAACACCTGAAACCCGCCGCTGTCGGTCAGAATGGGACCGTCCCACTTGGTGAACTTGTGCAGCCCGCCCATATCCGCCACCAGCTTGTCGCCGGGGCGCAGATGCAGGTGGTAGGTGTTGCACAGCATGACCTGCGCACGGATGTCCTTTAAATCCAGCGCCGAAAGCCCGCCCTTGATGGCGGCGGCGGTGGCAACGTTCTGGAAGGCGGGGGTCTGCACGGTACCGTGTACCGTAGTAAATTCGCCGCGGCGGGCGGTGCCCTCCTGTTTGATTAGGCGGTAAGGCATAGGGGCAAACTCCTTTCTGGGTCGTGTCAGCGGATGAACATAGCATCGCCGAAGCTGAAGAAGCGGTATTTTTGCTCCACAGCCACCTTGTAGGCAGCCATGGTCTTGTCGTAGCCGTAGAAGGCGGCAATCAGCATGATCAGCGTGCTTTCGGGCAGGTGGAAGTTGGTGATCAGCCCGTCGATGGCGTGCAGCTCAATGCCGGGATAGATAAAGATGCTGGTGTTGCCGCTGCAGGGTACGATCTTGCCGTACTTTGCCCAGACGGATTCCAGCGTGCGGCAGCTGGTCGTACCCACGGCAATGACGCGATGTCCGGCGGCGCGGGTTTCGTTGATAAGGCGGGCGGTTTCCTCGCTGACGCTGTACCACTCGCTGTGCATCTGGTGCGCCTCGACGGTTTCCTCGCTGACGGGGCGGAAGGTGCCAAGCCCGACGTGCAGGGTGACCTCCGCCACCTTGACGCCGCGCGAGCGGATGGTGTCCAGCAGCTGCGGGGTAAAATGCAGCCCTGCCGTGGGTGCAGCGGCGCTGCCCAATTCCTTGGCGTAGACGGTCTGGTACTGGCTCTGATCCTCCAGCTGTTTGGTGATGTAGGGCGGCAGCGGCATTTTGCCGAACTCGTCCAGCTTTTCGTACAGCGTTTCGGTGTCATATTGAAAGGTCACATATTTGTTGCCGTCGGGCAGGGTTTCGTCCACGGTGGCGGTCAGGCTGCCGTCCCCGAATTCCACCCGGGTACCCACCTGCATACGCTTGCCGGGGCGTGCCAGACACTCCCACGTGTCCCCCTTTACCTGCCGCAGCAGCAGCAGCTCGCAGACGGCGCCCGTGGGTACCTTGGTACCCATCAGCCGGGCAGGCAGGACCTTGGAGTTATTGACCACCAGCAGGTCGCCTTTTTCCAGATAATGGGGCAGCTCGTGAAAGACCGAGTGCAGGATCTTGTCATTCTTGCGGTCCAGCACCATCAGACGGGCGGCATCGCGCGGCTCGGCGGGTTCCTGCGCAATGAGTTCTTTGGGCAGGTCGTACCAAAAATCTTTTTTTAACATGATTTTCTTTCCTTTAGTCGTTGACATTCCCTTGCGGGGATACTATAATAAACCCAAGCACAGAGGTGCGGGACGCATCAGTAGCCTGTTCTGCAAGCCCTGCCAAGGGCATAGGATAGGCAAAAGGGCGTTTCGCCGAAGGCGGTATGCGGCACATACCGACCTGGGTCCGCGGTCGAACAGACGCGGGACTGTCACGCCCAAAAGGCGTGTTGCGCTGTGTGGTTGTGCAATATGATATTATATTGCATTTTGTGCCGGTTTTCAACCGGTTTTTTTATTATCTATGCAAATTTGGTGGCAAAACCGTTGTTTTTGCATAGAATGGGATGAGAAAGGTAGGTAAAGGAACAATGAAACAGTACAATGTAGGTGTCATCGGCGCAACCGGTATGGTGGGGCAGCGTTTTGTAACCCTGCTGGAAAACCACCCTTGGTTCCGCCTGGCCGCTGTGGCAGCCAGCGCCCGCAGTGCCGGCAAGACCTATGAGGAGGCTGTGGGCAGCCGCTGGCTGATGCAGACCCCCATGCCCGAACAGGCGAAAAAGCTGGTGGTGCTGGACGCCGCCAACGTGGCAGAGGTCGCCGCCAAGGTGGACTTTGTCTTTTGCGCCGTCAATATGAAAAAAGAGGAGATCAAAGCGCTGGAGGAAGCCTACGCCAAGGCAGAATGCCCCGTGGTTTCCAACAACAGCGCCCACCGCTTTACCCCCGATGTGCCGATGGTCGTGCCGGAGATCAACGCCGACCACATCGACATCATCCCCGCCCAGCGCAAGCGTCTTGGCACCAAGCGCGGCTTTATTGCCGTAAAGTCCAACTGCAGCCTGCAGAGCTATGTTCCCGCCCTGCACCCGCTGCG
>CAKTAS010000006.1:0-30314 GCA_934529095.1 uncultured Gemmiger sp.
CTGTGGCTGGCTGACCGCGGCGTGCAGGTCACGCTGTATGACCAGAAGCCGCAAAAATTTTCCCCCGCGCACAAAAGTGCCGGCTTTGCCGAGCTGATCTGCTCCAATTCGCTGAAAGCGGAGCGCCCGGATTCTGCTTCCGGTCTGTTAAAATTGGAGATGAAGGCGATGGGCAGCCACCTGCTCACCGCCGCCGAAACCGCCCGCGTGGCGGCAGGCGGGGCGCTGGCGGTGGATCGTGATGTGTTCAGCGCCGCTGTCACCGAGATGGTGGAGCGCCACCCGAATATCACCGTCCGGCGCGAGGAAGTCACCGCGCTGGACGAGTCTGCCCCCGTGCTGGTCGCCAGCGGTCCCTTGACCGAGGGCGCGCTGGCGCAGGCGATCGCCGCGCTTACGGGCAACCATCGTCTGAGCTTTTTTGACGCTGTAGCGCCGATCGTCACCGCCGAAAGTCTGGACTACAACAAGGTGTTTGCCGCCTCCCGCTATGGACGCGGCGAGGCGGACTACCTCAACTGCCCCTTTAACAAAGAGGAATACGAGAATTTCCACGCTGCCCTGATCGCCGCCGAACGCGCCCCGCTGCACGACTTTGACGGCGACCTGACGGTGTACGAGGGCTGTATGCCCATCGAGGTCATGGCGGCGCGCGGGGCGGATACCATCCGCTTCGGTCCTTTGCGCCCCGTGGGTCTGCGCGACCCCAACACCGGGCATCGACCGTGGGCAGCCGTGCAGCTGCGCGCCGAAAACACCGCCCGCACGCTGTATAATCTGGTCGGCTTCCAGACCAACCTCAAATGGGGCGAGCAGAAGCGGGTGTTCCGGATGATCCCGGGTCTCGAAAATGCCGAGTTTGTGCGCTACGGCGTTATGCACCGCAACACCTTTTTGGAAAGCCCGCGCGTGCTGAACGCGGGGCAATACCTAAACGAACATCCCAACGTGTTTTTTGCCGGGCAGATCACCGGCTTTGAGGGCTATATGGAAAGCGCCGCCAGCGGTCTTTTGGCGGCACGGCAGATTTTTGCCCGCCTGAACGGGCGCGAACTGCCGCCGCCCCCGCCCGCCACCATGTGCGGTGCGCTGCTTGGGTATATCACCACCCCCAACAAGGATTTCCAGCCGATGGGTGCGAATATGGGCATTCTGCCCCGCACCGCAGAGATCGACGCCATCCGCGACAAGCGCGAGCGCTATGCCGCACTTTCGCAGGCGGCGCAGGATGCCATGAATGAATGGGTAAAGGAGTATGACGTATGAAAATTCTCGTAGATGCCATGGGCGGTGACAACGCCCCTCTGTGTGTTTTGCAGGGCGCTGCGCAGGCTAAGGCAGAATTCGGTGACGGTATGGAGCTGGTTCTTTTGGGCGACCAGCCCGCCATGGAAAGCTGCGCCGCCAAAAATAACATCGACTTATCGCAGTTTACCGTCATCCCCTGCACCGAAAACATCACCATGGAGGATGACCCCGTCAAGGCGATCCGCCACAAGACCGATTCCGGTATGGTCAAGGCGCTGACGATGCTCAAAAACGGCGAGGCGGACGCCTTTGTGTCCGCGGGTTCCACGGGTGCGCTGCACGTCGGCACCAGTTTGATCGTGCGCACCGTCAAGGGCGTCAAGCGCCCCGCGCTGGCAACCCAGATGCCCGGCGCCAAGCAGAATTTCCTGCTGCTGGACTGCGGCGCCAATGTCGAGTGCCGCCCCGAGATGCTGAACGCCTTCGGCACGATGGGCAGCGTCTACGCCGAAAAGGTGATGGGGCGCACCCAGCCCAAGGTGGCGCTGGTCAACAACGGTGCCGAGGAAACCAAGGGTACGCCCACCTACCGCGATGCGCATATGCTGCTGAAGGTCAACCCCAGCATCCATTTTGCCGGCAACATCGAGCCGCGCTACATTATGGACGGCGACGTGGACGTTGTGGTCTGCGACGGCTTTGTGGGCAACGTGGTGCTGAAACTGACCGAGGGTGTCGCCAAAACGCTGCTGGGTATGCTCAAGCAGATCTTCCTTAAAAACCTGCTGACCAAGCTCAGCTATCTGGGCATCAAGGGCGGCTTGGGCGAGCTGAAGCGTATGCTGGACTCCGAGGAAGTCGGCGGTGCGCCGCTGCTGGGCGCTGCCAAGCCGGTCATCAAGGCGCACGGCTCCAGCCATGCCAAGGGCATTAAAAACGCCATCCGCCAAGCCAAGCTCTGTGTAGAAAACGATTTGTGCGGCACGATGCAGTCCGCACTGGCAGAAGCTGCCAAATCGACGCAACAATAACAGAAAGTGTGAAAACCGATGTCCCACAAACCCGAAGATCTGCAGCAGGTGCTGCACTATACCTTTAAAAATCCCGCGCTGCTGCGCATTGCGCTGACCCACACCAGCTTTGCCAACGAGAGCAAGGTCCCCACCACCCACAACGAGCGGTTGGAGTTTTTGGGCGACAGCGTGCTGAGCGTGGTGGTCGCTGACCATCTGTTCCACCAATCCAAACGCCCCGAGGGCGAGCTGAGCCGTATGCGCGCCAGCCTTGTCAGCGAGGAAGCACTGTTCCAGTTTGCCGAGGAGATCCAGCTGGGCGAGTACCTGCGTCTGGGTCACGGCGAGGAGCTGGGCGGCGGACGCACCCGCCCCAGCGTGGTGTCCGATGCGTTTGAAGCGGTCATTGCCGCCTTGTATCTGGACGGCGGCTTTGAGGTGGCGCGCAATTTCATTATGCCCTTTATCACCGAGGGCAAGACCGCCGAGGAGGATTACAAGACCCGCCTGCAGGAGGTCGTGCAGCAAAGCCCCGACGCTGCGCTGCGCTATGAGGTCGTGGGCGAAACCGGTCCCGACCACGACAAAAAGTTTACCGTCAGCGTGTGGCGCAACGGCACGCATCTGGCGGACGGCATCGGTCGCAGCAAAAAGGCAGCCGAACAGAACGCCGCCAAAAAAGCGCTGGAAAAGCTCAAGCAGGGGTAAGGCAGCGCCGCCCCGCTCCATCAGAAAGGTTTACTGAATGCGCCTTAAAGAACTGGAAATACAAGGCTTCAAATCTTTCCCGGATCGCACCAAGATCACCATCGGCACCGGTATCACCGGCGTGGTGGGTCCCAACGGTTCGGGCAAGTCCAATATATCCGACTCCATCCGCTGGGTGCTGGGCGAAACCAGCTCCAAGCAGCTGCGCGGCAGCGGCAAGATGGAGGACGTCATCTTCGGCGGCACCCAGACCCGCGGCGCTATGGGCTATGCCAGCGTGGCGCTGACCATCGACAACAGCGACCACGGGCTGGATATGGACGCCGACGAGGTCACCATCGGGCGCCGCTATTACCGCAGCGGCGAGAGCGAATATTCCATCAACGGGCAGAGCGTCCGCCTGAAGGACGTCTATGAACTGCTGCTGGATACAGGTCTTGGACGCGACGGCTACGCCATCGTCAGCCAGGGTCGTATTGCCGAAATTGTCGGCGCAAAATCCTCGGAACGGCGCGAAATTTTTGAGGAAGCCTCCGGCATTGCCAAGTACCGCTACCGCAAAAATGAAGCCGAGCGCCGTCTGGCGGCTGCCGAGGGCAATCTGGAACGTTTGCGCGACATTCTGGGCGAACTGGAAAAGCGCGTCGGTCCCTTGAAGCGCGACAGCGAAAAAGCCCAGCAGTTTTTGCAGCTTTCCGAAAAGCGCAAAACGCTGGAAATCACTTTGTGGGTCGATGCCATCCGCCGCGCCAACGAAACGCTGCGCGACCAGCAGCGCAAGTACGAGGCAGCCCAGGCAGACTATGACCGCCTGAGCCGCCAGCTGGATGCGTTTGATGAAAAAAGCGCGTCCCTGCGCGAGGAAACGCAGCGCCTGATGCTGGATATCGAGCAGGCAAACGCCGACATCCGCACCGTGACCGAGCAGAATGCGGGCAGCGAGAGTGAAATCGCCGTCTTAAAAAACGAGAGCGAACACAGCCGCTTCCGCATTGACGAAGCATCGGCGGAGCTGCAGCGCGCCGGGCAGGGCAGACAAGCCATCGAGCAGGAAACTGCCGCCCACCGCGCCGCCATCGACACCCTGCACGCCGCTATGGACGAGCTGGACAAGGGCGTTGCCGCCCTGCGGGACGAGCTGCACGCGCTGGAAGAAAAGGCGCTGCAAAGCGGGCAGCGGCGCGACGTTGTGGACGCGGCTATGGCGCGTCTGCAGGATGCCGCCACCGCCGCCAAGGTCAAGGCTGCCGCCGCGCAGTCTGCCGGGGCTGCCGCCGCCGAGCGCCTGACCGATGCCCAGACCCGGCGGGGAGAACTGGACGCCGAACTGGCGCAGACCGAGGAACAAAAAGCCCGCGCCGCCCGCCGCGTCAAGGACGCCGAGGAAGCAGTGACCCGCAACGACAACATCAAGGCGGGCTTAAAGCTCAAGCTGGACAGCCGCCGCCGCCAACAGGCAGAAGCTGCCGAAGCGCTGCAAAAGGCGGACAAAGAGCGCTCCAACGCCGCCCAGCGCATCCATATTCTTGAAGATTTAGAGCGCAATATGGACGGCTACCAGCAGAGCGTCAAGTCCGTTATGCGTGCCGCCGCCGGTCGCCGGCTGCGCGGCGTGGTGGGTCCCGTGGCGGGCATCCTGACCGTGCAAAAGGGCTATGAGATCGCCATTGAAACCGCCCTCGGCTTTGCCTTGCAGAACATCGTGGTCGAGGATCAGGGCTGCGCCCGCGCCGCCATCGCCTTTTTGAAGGACGAGCGCGCCGGACGTGCAACCTTCCTGCCGCTGGACACCGTGCAGGGTTCCCGCTTCACGGGGCGCCTTTCCGGCACGGCGGAGGTTGCCGCCGATCTGGTCAAGACAGAAGCAAAATATCAACATATTATCGACAATTTGCTGGGACGTATCATCGTGGTCGAGGACTTGACCGAAGCGTCCGCCGTGGCGCGCGACCTCGGCTACCGCAACCGCATCGTCACGCTGGACGGGCAGGTCATCAACGCGGGCGGCTCCTTCACCGGCGGTTCGACCGCCCGCAGCGTCGGCGTTTTTAGCCGCAAGCAGGAGCTGGACGAGCTGCGCAGGCGGCTGACCAAGCTGGACGAATCCCACGCCGCCGCCGAAAAGGAACTGGCAGCCCGCAAGGCAGAAGCCGACAATCTGGCTGCCCAGCTGAACGGCGCCGAAGCGGAGGGGATGACCGCCGCGTCCGAGCGTCTGCGTGCCGGGCTGGACCTTGACCGCCTGACCGCTGCCGCCGCCCAGCTTGCCGAAAATGCCCGCGCACTGGAAGCGGAGATCGCCGCCCAGACCGCCGCCCAGACGGCAAGCGCCGCCACCGAAGCCGAAGCGCAGAACGCCCGGCTGCAGGCGGAAACCGAGCTGGCTGCCTACGCCGCCGAGCTGGCGGAATTGGGCGAAAGCGCCGGCAGCCTGACCGCCGAGCGCCAGCGCATCAGCGACGAACTGGCAGAAAAGCAGATGCAGCGCCTTGCCGACGAAAAAGACGTCGGTCTGCACGAGGCTGCGCTGGAAGGGCTGCAAAGCCGCACCGGCGAAGCGGAAGCCCGCGCCCGCGAGCTGAACGCCGCCATCGAAGCTGCCAAGGCAAAAATCGAAGCAAACGAGTACAAAATTGCCGAGATCGAGCGCGTGCGCGGCGAAAATCTGCAAAAAATCGCCGCGGCAGAGCAGCTGATCCGCACCGCCAACGCTGCCCGTATGGAAAAGGAAGCCGAATCCGCCCGCCTTGCGCAGGAAAACCGCAGCCTGACCGACGAGCGCGAGCGTATGAGCGGCGAAATGGCACGCCTTGCCGAGCGCCGCGCTGCCGCCGAAACCGAGTTGAACGATACCAACGCCCGCCTGTGGGACGAGTATCAATTGACCGAATCCGAGGCGCGCGCCCTTTGCGTGGAATTTGACACGCTGACCGAGTTGCGCCGCCAAGTGACGGAGGTACGCGGAAAAATCCGCGCCTTGGGCAATGTCAACGTCGGCGCCATCGACGAATACAAGGAGGTCAAGGAACGCTACGATTTCCTGAAAGCGCAGGTCACCGATGTCGAAAAGGCAAAGAGCGAGCTGACCAAGATGATCGCCGAGCTTTGCAGCGAAATGCAGGAGCTGTTCACCACCAGCTTTAAGGAGATCAACCGCCATTTCGGGCAGATTTTCCGCGAGCTGTTCGGCGGCGGTCACGCAAGACTCTATCTTTCGGACGAGGAAAACGTGCTGGAATCCGGCATTGAAATCGAGGTTTCGCCCCCCGGCAAGGTCATTAAAAACCTGAGCGCCCTCTCCGGCGGCGAGCAGGCATTGGTCGCTATATCGATTTATTTTGCTATTCTCAACGTAAACCCGGCGCCGTTCTGCATTCTGGACGAGATCGAAGCGGCACTGGACGATGTAAACGTCAACCGCTATGCGCAGTACCTGCGCCGTATGACCGAGAACACGCAGTTCATCGTCATCACCCACCGCCGCGGCACCATGGAAGCCGCCGACGTGCTGTACGGCGTCACCATGCAGGAGGACGGCGTTTCCAAGATCCTGCGCCTTGACCTCGAAAACGTCAGCGCGGATTTGATTTCATAAAAAAAGGGAGGCTTTTTTGTGGGCTTTTTTGATTTTTTGAAGCATGATATTTCCGAGGAGGAATTTCAAAGACAGCAAAAAATGCAGCGCGGTCTGGAAAAAACCCGCACGGGCTTTTTCCAGAACATTGTCAACACCCTGACCAATGCGGAAATTGACGATGATCTGTATAATGAGCTGGAGGAACAGCTGATTCTTGCGGACGTCGGTCCCGCCTGCGCCGTGCGCCTGGTGGACGAACTGCGCGACGAGGTGCAGGAAAAACACCTCAAAACCGGGCAGGAGGCGCTGGACGCCCTGCGCGCGCTGATCTGCCGCGAAATTACCCCCCGCTACCCGTTGGAGCTGGACGGCAAGCCCGCCGTGATGCTGGTCATCGGCGTAAACGGCGTGGGCAAAACCACCACCATCGCCAAGCTGGCAGCCCTGTACAAAAATCAAGGGCGCCGGGTCATGCTGGCTGCGGGCGATACCTTCCGCGCCGCTGCCAGTGAGCAGCTGGAGCTGTGGGCAAACCGTGCCGAGGTGCCGCTGGTGCAGGCAGGGCAGGGGGCAGACCCCGCCGCCGTCATTTTTGACGCCGTCAAAAGCGCCGCCGCCAAGGGTTATGATATGGTCATTGCCGACACGGCGGGACGCCTGCACAACAAAAAGGGCTTGATGGACGAGCTTGCCAAAATTTCCCGCAGCGTCAAAAAGGCAAGCCCCGAAGCCAGTCTGGAGGTGCTGCTGGTGCTGGATGCCATCACCGGGCAGAACGCCATCAGCCAGGCCGAGGAATTTGTCAAGGCAGCCGGTGCCACCGGCGTGGTGCTGACCAAGCTGGACGGCACCCCCAAGGGCGGCTGCGTCATCAGCGTGTGGGAAAATCTGGGTCTGCCCATCCGGTTTATCGGCGTGGGCGAGCAGATCGACGATTTGATGGAATTTGATGCCGAAAGCTTTGTGCAGTCCCTGCTGCCGGGTCTGCCCGAGCGTGAACCCCAAACTAAGGAGGAATCCCTGTGATCATCTGTGCTGCCAGCAACAACCAAGGAAAACTCAAGGAACTGCGCCGTATTCTGGAGCGTATGGGGCATACTGTCAAGAGCCTGCGCGAGTTGGGCATTGACATTGACCCCGAGGAAACCGGCACCACCTTTGCCGAAAACGCCCGCATCAAGGCGGAAGCCTTCTGCAAGGCAAGCGGTCTGCCCACGGTGGCGGACGATTCGGGCTTGTGCGTGGATGCGCTGCAGGGTGCGCCCGGCGTGTACAGCGCCCGCTATGCCGGACACCACGGCGACGATGACGCCAACAACCAAAAGCTGCTGGGCGAAATGCGGGATATCCCCGCCGAAAAGCGCACCGGGCAGTTTGTTTCGGCGGTATGCTTTATGCTGCCCAACGGGCAGGCGCTGACCTGTATGGGCAGCTGCCCCGGTCACATTGCCGCCGGGCTGCAAAACGGCGATTACGGCTTTGGCTACGACCCGCTGTTTATCCCCGATGCCTGCGGCTTGGCAAACGGCGCAACCCGCCCCAACACCGAAAACCGCAGCTATGCCCAGCTGACCCCCGACGAGAAGGACGCCATCAGTCACCGCGGACGCGCTTTGGAGGAATTGGAGCGCCGCCTGCCGGAATTTTTGCGTCAGAACGAACGATAAGGAGAATATTTATGGCACTTACCAGCAAACAGCGCGCTGCCCTGCGCGGCGCCGCCAACAGGATGGAACCCGTTTACCAGATCGGCAAGGGCGAAATTGACGAAACCCTGACCAAAGGCATTGCCGATTGCCTCGCTGCCCGCGAATTGATCAAGGTCAAGGTTCTGGACAACAGCGAGTATTCCGCCCGCGAGGCTGCCGACATCCTGTGCGAGAAGATCGGCTGCGAGTGCGTGCAGGTCATCGGGCGCAAGTTCGTGCTGTTCCAGCAGAAAAAGAAAGAGAGCGCCTACACCGCGCTGCTGGCAAAATGAAAATTTTACTGTTCGGCGGCACCTTTGACCCGCCGCATAAGGGGCATATGAACAACCTGCAGGCGGCAATGGACTGCGTGCAGCCCGACAAGGTCATTGTGATGCCCGCCGGCATCCCGCCCCACAAAAAAGCCAGCACCACCGACGCCGCGCTGCGCCTTGCCATGTGCGAATGCTTTACGGCGCTTTCGCCCAAGGTCGAGGTGTCGGACTGGGAGGTTCGGCAGGGGGGACGCAACTACTCGGTCAACACGGTCGAGATGCTGCACAGCCGCTACCCCGCCGACAGCCTGTATATGTGCGTGGGCAGCGATATGCTGCTGGGCTTTACCCGCTGGTACCGCTGGCAGGATATCCTGCGTATGACCGCCCTCGTGGTCGAAAGCCGCGAAACCGGCGATGCTGCCGCCCTGCACGCCGCCGCCGAAAACCTGCGCCGTCAGGGTGCAACGGTGCTGCTGGCAAATGCGCAGGCGTTCCCCTGCGCGTCCAGTGATATCCGCAGCGGGCGCGTACCCCGCAGCCGTTGGGGGGAAGTGCTGCCGCCCAATGTTATACAGATTGTAAAGGATAACGGGTTGTATACCTGTGATGCCGGTAAAAACGGGTAAGAACGCCCGTTGTAAGGAAAGTTTTCCTTGAAAGAAGGTCAACAAAACACTATGACAGTTGAGCAAGCAAAAAAGATCGTGAAGCCGCTTTTGGGCGAAAAACGCTGGACGCACACCAAAAATGTAAAAAAAATGGCGGTGCAATTGGCGCGGCGCTGGGGCTGTGACGAAGAAAAAGCCGCTGTAGCGGCGATTTTGCACGACAGCGCCAAGGAACTGCCCAAAGAGCAGTTGTTGCAGATTTTTGCAGATAATGCTATAATAGCGTTAGATGCACCCAAACGCCCCGCGCCGGTGTGGCACGGCATAGCCGCCGCCATTCTGGCACAGACACGCTGGGGCGTGCAGGACGAGGAAATTTTGTCTGCCATTCGCTGCCATACTACCGGTAAGCCCGGTATGAGCCTGCTGGATAAAATCCTGTATTTGGCGGATATGACCAGCGCCGAGCGCGACTGGCCCGGGGTGGATGCGCTGCGCCGCCTGCAAATGCAGGACCTTGACGCGGCACTTTGCCTTGCCCTGAAGCAGAGCATCGACTTTGTGAACGAAAAAGGCGGCACGCTGGATCCCGAAAGCGTGGCTGCCTATGAATACGCCAAACAACACCAGCAACCCCCAACGTCAAAATAGGGAGGATAACGCCATGAGCGAACCGCGCAAGCTTCATACCGAGAGCGCATACGGTGCCTCGCAGGATCAGTACGAAAAAGCTCGCCGCCTTGCGCAGCAGCAGGCTGCCCAGAATGCCCGCCGCCGCATCCAGCGCCCCGTGCAGCCGGTACAGGGGCGGCAGATCAACCAGCACTCCGCCGCGCCCCAGCCGGAGGAACACACCCCCCAGCCCGCTGTGCAGGAGCCGATCCCGCAGCCCGTTGTGCAAGAGCCGACCCCCCAGCCCATCGAGGAACCGCAGGAGCCGAAGCCCCTGACCCTCGCCCAGCGTCAGGCGATGGCATTGCGCGCCGATTACGAGCGCAAGTACGGCGCCAACGCAGCTGCCAATACCCAGCGCATTGAACCGCAGCCCGCCCCGCGCCCTGTGCGCCCCGCTGCTTCGCAGCCCGCTGCCGCCCAACCGGCGGCACGCCCCGCCGCGGCGCAGCCTGCCGGGCAGGAACACCGCCGCATCATCCGCCCCGAGACTTCCGCCGCGCAGCCCGTGCGCCCGGCACAGGGGCAGGCAGGCACCCGCACCATCAACCGCACCCCGCGCCCCGCGCCGCAGGCACAGCCCGCGCAGCCTACGCAGCCCGCACAGGCTGCGCCGCGTCCCGCCCAGAATGCGGTGTTTGACTTTGACGCCGTGGTGGGCGGTGTCCCCCAAAAGCCGCACAAGAGCATTGAAATGGAGCAGGATACCTCTAAGCGCACCGGCGCGGGCGGCAAGCCGCCGCGCAAGCCCGGCAGCAGCCCGCAGGGCAGCGGCAAGGGCAAAAAGCCCAAGAAAAAGAAGAAGGGCAGCTGGTGGAAAACCCTGCTCATCGTTGTGCTGGTGCTGGCGATCATCTTCGGCGGCGCGTTTGCCATCATCACCAATGCGCTCAAGCCCAACGGCGGCATCAGCGGCACGACCATCAGCTCCATCGTCAACACGCCCAAGGAGTACCAAGGCAAGGAACTCAACCTGCTGGTCGTGGGCATTGACCGCTCGACCGAGGACGGTTCGGTTTCCTCTGACGGCGTCAACGACGGTATGACCGATATGATCATGTGGCTGCACTTTGACAACGAAAACAAGAGCGTCAGTATGCTGCAGATCCCCCGCAACATTATGGTCACGACCGACCGCAGCGTTTCCGGCAACTACCAGATCAACGCCGTTGCCAAGACCCAAGGCAACAGCGGCTACAACAATATTGACGCTCTGGCGCAGCTTTTGTATGACCAGTTCAAGCTGGAGTGCGACGGCTATATCAGCATCCGGCTGGAAGCCCTCAGCGAGCTGATCGACATCTTGGGCGGCATTGACGTCAACGTACCCGAGGCGATCGACTACCGCAAAGTGGAGGGCGGCGGCAACAGCTACCTGCCCGCCGGCTACCAGCGCCTGACCGGTGCGCAGGCAGAGTTCTTCCTGCGCGCGCGCAAAACCTACGGCACCAGCGACCTCAAGCGCTTGGAGGTGCAGCGGTATTTCTACTCGGCGCTGTTCGCCCGCCTGCGCAGTATGACCGTGGTGGACATCGCCCGTATGCTGCCCTTTATGCTGACTTATGTGGAAACCGACCTCAGTGTTTCCGAGCTGGTCAGCGTGGCGGTCAGTATGCTGAAGATCCACAGCGACAAGATCTGTCTGGCGCGCGTGCCTGTGTATATGGGCGGCAACCTTGTATGGCCGCTGAATGTGGAGAAACCCAACAGCGTTGTTGTGGTCGCCAAGCAGGAGACCGCCGACGTGCTGAACCAGTATTTCCGCGCGGCAGACCGTCAGGTCGATGCGTCGGAGCTGAACGTCTGCCAGGCACTGGACACCAGCGGTATGGCACCGCAGGACGCCGCCGTCAAGGTGATGAACGACCTGAACAAAGAGGTCGTTGACGCACAGCAGAACAACAACCATATTTCGGAAGGGGACACCGGCACCGATATCTATGAGGTCGTGCCGGACAGCGAACCCGCATCCGAAACCACCGACGGCGACAGCACCGCTGAACCCGCCGCATAAGGAGAGCATCTATGCAAAGCAAGGAAATTGCCATCCGTCTGGCGCGTGCGCTGGACTCCAAAAAAGCGCTGAACATCCGCATTCTGGCGGTTGAGGCGCTGACCACCGTGACCGAGTATTTTGTCATTGCCACCGGCACCTCCACCACCCATGTGGGTGCGCTGGCGGACGAAGCGGAGTTCCAGCTGGGGCAGCAGGGCGTACCTGCCCTGCGCACCGAGGGACACGACGGCAAGCGCTGGGTGCTGCTGGATTACGGCTGCGTCATTGTCCATGTCTTTACGCAGGAAGCCCACGATTACTACGACCTGGAGCATCTGTGGGCGGACGCCAAGGCGATCCCGGCATCGGAGTGGCTGCCGGAGAAGGAAGCCGCACAGCAGGGCTGACGGCGAATTTCAAACATTCCACACATTCGGGGAGAAAAGAGAAGTTATGAAGTACGATTTTCAACAAGTTGAAGCCAAATGGCAAAAGGTCTGGAAGGACGAAAACACCTTCCATGCCGAGATCGACCGCACCAAGCCCAAATTCTATGCACTGGTCGAGTTCCCGTATCCTTCCGCCGCCGGTCTGCACGTCGGTCACCCCCGCAGCTACACCGCGCTGGACATCGTGGCGCGCAAAAAGCGCCAGTGCGGCTACAACGTGCTGTACCCCATGGGGTGGGACGCCTTCGGTCTGCCGACCGAGAACTTTGCCCTGAAAAACCACATCAACCCGGAGATCGTGACCGCCAACAACGTAGCCCGCTTCAAAAGCCAGCTGCAGGCGCTGGGTCTGAGCTTTGACTGGGACCGTGAGGTCAACACCACCGACCCCGAATACTACAAGTGGACGCAGTGGATTTTTGTACAGCTGTTCAAAAAGGGACTTGCCTACAAAAAGGAAACCACCGTCAACTACTGCACCGGCTGCAAGGTCGTTCTGGCCAACGAGGAAGTCGTCAACGGCGTGTGCGAGCGCTGCGGCAGCCCCGTTGTGCAGAAGAACAAGAGCCAGTGGATGCTGAAGATCACCGCCTACGCCGACCGCCTGATCGACGATCTGGACGAGGTGGACTACATTGACCGCGTCAAGACCCAGCAGCGCAACTGGATCGGGCGCAGCCACGGTGCCGAGATCAACTTTGACACCACCTGCGGCGACGTGCTGACCGTCTACACCACCCGCGCCGACACGCTGTTCGGCTGCACCTATATGGTCATCAGCCCCGAACACGCCTTTATCCAAAAGTGGACCGAGGCAGGTCTGATCGAAAACGCCGCCGAGGTCGCCGCCTATCAGGAGGAAGCCGCCCGCAAGTCTGACTTCGAGCGCACCGAGCTGAACAAGGACAAGACCGGCATCGTCATCAAGGGCGTGCAGGCGATCAACCCCGTCAACGGCAAGCAGGTGCCGATCTTTGTTTCCGACTACGTTCTGGCAACCTACGGCACCGGCGCCATTATGGCGGTGCCTGCCCACGACACCCGCGACTGGGCGTTTGCCAAAAAGTTCGGTATGCCCATTGTCGAGGTCGTCAAGGGGGATGTGCCCAGCGACTTGGATAAAGAAGCCTTCACCGACGTTGCCACCGGCACGCTGGTCAACTCCGACTTTTTGAACGGTCTGTCCGTGGAGGACGCCAAAGCCAAGATGTACGCCTGGCTGGAGGAAAACGGCAAGGGTCACAAGCAGGTCAACTTCAAACTGCGCGACTGGGTGTTCAGCCGTCAACGCTATTGGGGCGAGCCGATCCCCATGGTCAACTGCCCCAAGTGCGGCTGGGTACCCCTGCCCGAAAGCGAGCTGCCCCTGCGCCTGCCGGAAATCAAGGACTTTGAGCCGGGCGAAAACGGCGAAAGCCCGCTGGCACGCCACACCGAGTGGGTCAACACCACCTGCCCGTGCTGCGGCGGCGAAGCCAAGCGCGAAACCGACACCATGCCCCAGTGGGCTGGTTCCAGCTGGTATTTCCTGCGCTACTGTGACCCCCACAACCCCGATGCCCTTGCCAGCAAGGAAGCGCTGGAATACTGGAGCCCGGTAGACTGGTACAATGGCGGTATGGAGCATACCACCCTGCATCTGCTGTACAGCCGTTTCTGGCATAAATTCCTGTACGATCTCGGCGTAGTGCCTACCAAGGAGCCGTACCAGAAGCGTACCTCCCACGGTATGATCTTGGGTCTGAACCCCCACGCCTACGAAAACCAGCCCGAGGCGGAGCGCAAGCGCCTGCTGGCAGAGTACGGCGATGAAAAGGCTGCCCGCGCCGCGCTGGTCGATAAATACGGCGAAATGGCAGAGCATCCCATTGTCAAGATGTCCAAGTCTTTGGGCAACGTGGTCAACCCCGACGACGTTGTGGCAGAGTACGGCGCCGACACCCTGCGTATGTACGAGATGTTCATCGGCGACTTTGAGAAAGCCGCCCCGTGGAACACCTCCTCCATCAAGGGCTGCAAGCGCTTCTTGGACAAGATCTGGTCGATGAGTGAGAAGCTGACCGACGGCGAGGGCATCCGCCCCGAGCTGGAAGCCGTTGCCAACCGTACCATCAAAAAGGTAGGGGAGGACATCGACGCGCTGAAGGCGAACACCGCCATTGCCCAGCTGATGATCTACGTCAACGCCCTGAGCGACAAGGGCGGTGCCACCAAGGCAGAGTACGAGATCTTGCTGCAGCTGCTGAACCCCTTTGCCCCGCATATGACCGAGGAACTGTGGCAGCAGCTGGGTCACACCGAGCAGCTGGCGTACTATCCGTGGCCGGTCTACGACGAAGCCAAATGTGTCGAGCAGACCATTGAGATCGCCGTGCAGGTCAACGGCAAGGTCAAGGCACGCATTATGGTGCCTGCCGCCATCGAGAGCGCCGACGCCATCGCCCGCGCCAAGCAGGAGCCTGCCGTTGCCGAGGCTATGGCGGGCAAGACCGTTGCCAAGGAAATTTACGTCAAGGGTAAGCTGGTCAACATCGCCGTCAAGGGCTGATATCTAAAAAATGCAACAGCCACGGAATTTTCCGTGGCTGTTTTTGCGGAGTAAACTTATGCGTGATATGACAAAAGGCGCCCCGCTGCAGCACTTGTTTTTCTACGCTGTGCCGCTGCTTTTCGGAAACTGGCTGCAGCTTGCCTACAATGCGGCGGATTCCGTTATAGCGGGGCGGTTTATCGGGCAGGATGCCCTTGCCGCCGAGGGCATCGCCGCCCCGGTGATGAACCTTGTGATTCTGGCAATTTCGGGGTTGTGCATCGGCGCGGGCGTTCTGATGAGCGAAGCCTACGGTGCCAAACACACCGAACGCTTGCGCCAGACGCTGGCAACCACCCTGCTGTTCGGCGCACTGCTTTGCTGCGGGGTGGCGCTGGCGGGCATCGCGGTCACGCCGCAGCTGCTGCGCCTGCTGGCTGTGCCGCCCGAAATTGCAGACATCACCGGCATTTACCTGCGCATCACCTTTTTGGGCGCGCCGTTTACCTTTTTTTATAATGCGCTGGCGGCGGGGCTGAAAAGCGTGGGGGATTCCAAAACGCCGCTGAAATTTCTGGCGTTTTCGGCAGTGCTGAACATCGTGCTGGACCTGATTTTTATCGGCGGATTGGGGTTTGGCATTGTCTGCAGTGCCGTTACCACCGTGGCGGCAGAGGCTGCCAGTGCGGTGCTGGCCATGGTGTATATGGTGCGCCGCGTGCCGCAGCTTTGCCCGCAGCGCGGGCAGTGGCGCATCCGCCCGGAGCTGCTGGGTCCGGTCTTGCGGTACGGTGCGGTCACGGCTTTGCAGCAGGCGGTGCAGCCCATCTGCAAGCTGCTGATTCAAGGGCAGGTCAATGCGCTGGGCGTGCAGGTCATTGCGGCGTTCAACGCCGCCACCCGCGTGGACGATTTTGCCTTTACGCCGGAACAAAGCCTTGCCGCTGCCATCACGACCTACATTGCGCAAAACCGCGGCGCGGGGCAGAAGCAGCGCATCCGCCCCGGCTTTGCGGCAGGGCTGCGGCTGGAGCTGGGCTACTGGGTGCTGGTGGGCAGCGTGACATGGTGCCTGCGCAAGCCGATGATCGCCCTGTTTGTTTCGGGGCAGGGGGCGCAAAGCGTGGTCGAGCAGGGGGCAGCGTACCTTGGCTGTATGGCGGTGCTGTACGGCTTGCCCGCGCTGACCAACGGATTTCAGGGGTTCTACCGCGGTATGGGCAAGATGACCACGACCCTGCTGGGTACCTGCACGCAGGCAGGGCTGCGGGCGCTGTTTGCCGCCCTGCTGGCACCGCGCGTGGGGCTGCCGGGCATTGCCGCCGCCTGCGCCCTTGGCTGGGCAGCCATGCTGCTGTTTGAGGTACCCTATTATTTCTACACCTGCCGTAAACAGGAAATCGCATAGGAAAAGCCGCCCAACCGGGCGGCTTTTCGTTACATCTTATGGTCGGCAAACAGGGGGTCGTCCTGCCACGGCACAACGTGTCCGGCGGCGCGGGTGGCGTTCAGATCAATGATGCGCTGGTTGCTGCTGCCGCGGAACCGCAGGCTGATATCGTGCTGATCCTGCACAAAATCTCCGTCCACCAGCACATCGATATACTGCAAAAACTCGTCGGTCACCTCGCACCGCCCGGGACCGGGCTGCAAAATATCGCGCTCATAGGTGTTGCCGGTGTAGCACCAGATGGTCTTGTGGGGGTACAGCGCCTTTACACTTTTTACAAAGGGCAGCAGCGCGCGCTGGTTTTCCGGCTCCAGCGGCTCGCCCCCCAGCAGGGACAGACCGTTGATGTAGCCCGGCTCCAAGCTTTGCAGGATCTCGTTGCGCACCTCCTTGGTAAAGGGCGCACCGTAGTTGAAATCCCACGCCACGGCGTTGAAGCAGTTGGGGCAGCGGCGGCGGCAGCCCGAAACAAACAGGCTGGTGCGCACACCCTCCCCGTTGGCAATATCACAATATTTAATGGTAGCGTAATTCATAACGGCAGGTTCTCCTTAACGGGCGGCAGCCACTATATCTTGTATAAAAAGCGGCAAAACCCCCAAACTCTGTACATAGTATAGCAGGGTTGCCGCGGTTATGCAAGCCCCGGCACGGCGGGGGTGCGGCGATATTGTGCGTTGCATCGTGCTTTTGCATAAAACTGCTCAAAATACACAAAAAAACACGGCATTTTTCGGCACCCGTCTTTTTGAACGATACTGCGATGAAAATGCAATATTTTGCGCATTTGCGCACTTTGACCACAAGATATTGTGGTTTTGCCTATTGACTTTCCCTTTGCGGTGCGGTATGATAAGGATGCTCGCAAATGCGGCGTTATACATTGCGAATTGTTATACGGTATGTATTAAACAACCTGCTATCATCATTTTTTAAGGGGATTCGGTATGAAAATCATCAAGCGCAACGGCAGCGAAGCCGTATTCGACATTACCAAAATTATTGCGGCGATCACCAAGGCCAACAACGTTGTGGCAGAAAACCAGCGCTTGACCAAGGAGCAGGTCATTGATATCTCGGACAAGGTGCAGAAAATCTGTCTGGAACGCGGTCACGCGATGAACGTTGAGGAAATTCAGGACCTGGTCGAGAACGCCATTATGGAAACCGGCGCCCACGAGGTGGCGCGCAAGTACATCACCTACCGCTATGTGCAAAGCCTCAAGCGCACCCACAACACCACCGACGACAAAATTCTCTCGCTGATCGAGTGCAACAACGAGGAAGTCAAGCAGGAAAACTCCAACAAAAACCCCACCGTCAACAGCGTTCAGCGCGACTATATGGCAGGTGAGGTCAGCAAGGATCTGACCATGCGTATGCTGCTGCCGCAGGAGATCGTCAAGGCGCACGAGGAAGGCATCATCCACTTCCACGACGCCGACTACTACGCCCAGCATATGCACAACTGCGACCTTGTCAACCTGGAGGATATGCTGCAAAACGGCACGGTGATCTCCGGCACCCTCATCGAGAAGCCGCATTCCTTCTCCACCGCCTGCAACATTGCCACCCAGATCATTGCGCAGGTCGCTTCCAGCCAGTACGGCGGTCAGAGCATCAGCCTGACCCATCTGGCGCCCTTTGTGGATGTCAGCCGCAAAAAGATCCGCCGCGATGTCGAAGCGGAGCTGGCAGACCTCGGCATCAACCCCGGCGAGGAAAAGGTTTCCGAAATCGTGGAAAAGCGCCTGCGCGAGGAGATCAAGCGCGGCGTGCAGACCATCCAGTATCAGGTCGTCACGCTGATGACCACCAACGGTCAGGCGCCGTTCATCACGGTCTTTATGTATCTGAACGAGGCAGGGGACAACCTGCGCCTGAAATCCGACCTTGCCATCATCATTGAGGAAATGCTGCGCCAGCGCTATCAGGGCGTCAAGAACGAGGCGGGCGTCTGGATCACCCCCGCGTTCCCCAAGCTGATCTATGTGCTGGAGGACGACAACGTCTACGAGGGGCAGCCCTACTTCTATCTGACCAAGCTGGCAGCCAAATGCACCGCCAAGCGCATGGTGCCGGACTACATCAGCGAAAAGAAGATGAAGGAGTACAAGGTCGACAAAAACGGCGTGGGTCACTGCTACACCTGCATGGGCTGCCGCAGCTTCCTGACCCCCTATGTGGACGAAAACGGCAAGCCGAAGTATTACGGGCGCTTCAATCAGGGCGTTGTGACCATCAACCTGGTGGACGTGGCGCTGTCCAGCGGCGGCGACTTTGATAAGTTCTGGAAAATCTTTGACGAGCGTCTGGAGCTGTGCCACAAGGCGCTGATGTGCCGCCACAACCGCCTGAAGGGCACCCTGAGCGATGCCGCGCCCATTCTGTGGCAGTACGGTGCGCTGGCGCGCCTTGGCAAGGGCGAAACCATCGACAAGCTGCTGTACGGCGGCTACTCCACCATCAGCCTTGGCTATGCGGGTCTGTATGAGTGCTGCAAGTATATGACCGGCAAGAGCCACACCGACCCCGCCGCCAAGCCCTTTGCGCTGAACGTGATGCAGCATATGAACGATGCCTGTGCGGGCTGGAAACAGCAGCACAACATTGATTTCAGCCTGTACGGCACCCCGCTGGAATCCACCACCTACAAGTTTGCCAAGTGCCTGCAAAAGCGCTTCGGCGTGGTGCCCGGCATCACCGACCGCAACTATATCACCAACTCCTACCACGTCCATGTTACCGAGCAGATCGACGCCTTCACCAAGCTCAAGTTTGAGAGCGAGTTCCAGAAGCTCTCTCCGGGCGGCGCCATCAGCTATGTCGAGGTCCCCAATATGCAGGACAACCTCGAAGCCGTCATCAAGGTCATGCAGTTCATCTACGACAACATTATGTATGCCGAGCTGAACACCAAGAGCGACTACTGCCAGGTCTGCGGCTACGACGGCGAGATCAACATCGTGCAGGAGGACGGCAAGCTGATCTGGGAATGCCCCAAGTGCCACAACCGTGACCAGAACAAGCTCAACGTTGCCCGCCGCACCTGCGGTTACATCGGCACCCAGTTCTGGAATCAGGGTCGCACCGCCGAAATCAAGGATCGCGTGCTGCACCTGTAAGCATTGACAAAATCCGCGTTTTGTGCTTAAATTACACTATACGCGAATGAAGAAAAACACCCACCGCCCGGCGCGAATTTTCCCCTCGCGCCGGGCGGTTCTTGTGATACGGAGGACTATTATGGCAGACGAAAAACGCAAACGCATTCTCTCGGGCATTCAGCCCACCGGCACGCCCACCTTGGGCAACTATATCGGTGCGGTGCGCAACTGGGCGCTGCTGCAATCGGACTACGACTGCCTGTATATGGTGGCGGACCTGCACTCGCTGACCGTGCGCCAGAACCCCGCCGAGCTGCGCCGCCGCACCCGCGAGCTGTCCGCCCTGCTGCTGGCGGTGGGCATCGACCCCAAGGAACACGTCCTGTTTGTGCAGAGCCACGTACCCGCCCACACCCAGCTGTCCTGGGTGCTGGCGTGCAACACCCAGTTCGGCGAGCTGTCCCGTATGACCCAGTTCAAGGATAAAAGCGCCAAGCACCCCGACAACGTCAACGGCGGTCTGTTTACCTACCCCGTCCTGATGGCTGCCGACATTCTGATCTACAACGCCGACCTCGTACCCGTGGGGCAGGATCAGACCCAGCATCTGGAGATCGCCCGCGATATCGCCGGGCGCTTCAACAACATCTACGGCGACACCTTCACCCTGCCGGAGGGCTATATCCCTGCCAGCGGCGCCAAAATTATGTCGCTGGCGGAGCCTGCCAAGAAGATGAGCAAGTCCGACACCAACGTCAATTCCTTCATCCTGATGACCGATGACAAGGACACCATCGTCCGCAAGTGCAAGCGCGCCGTCACCGACTCGGACGGCTGCGTGCGCTTTGACCGCGAGCAGAAGCCCGGCGTGTCCAACCTGATGACGATCTACGGCACCTTTACCGGCAAATCCATGGACGAGATCGCCGCCGAGTTTGAGGGTAAGGGCTACGGCGACTTCAAGCTGGCTGTGGCAGAGGTCACCGCCGACGCGCTGACCCCTGTGCAGGCGGAGTACGGGCGCATTCTGGCAGACAAGGCTTATGTCGATGCAGTGCTGAAATCCGGTGCCGAGCGCGCCGCCCGCCTTGCCGACCGCACGGTCAGCAAGGTGTACCGCAAGGTGGGGCTTCTGCAGCTGGACAAGTAAGCAGAACTGCCAAAATTTTACTTGACAAAACGGCGCTGAACCGTTATAATAATCCAGTTAGTGCGGCTCCATACGGGCCGCACATCTTTTAGGTGTTGCCTTTACTATTACTTTGTTAGGAGAATCTGCTATGGCGAAAGAAGTCGTTGTTACCCGTGCGGGTTATGATAAGCTGGTCAATGAACTCGAGGATCTGCGTACTGTCAAACGTAAAGAGGTCGCAGACAAAATCAAAGTGGCACGCGGCTACGGCGACTTGAGCGAAAACGCCGAGTATGACGCTGCCAAGGAGGAACAGGCTTCCGTGGAGGCACGCATCGCCGATCTGGAAGCGACCCTCAAGGTTGCTCGCATTATGGACGAGAGTGAGCTGAGCGCCGACACCATTTCCATCGGTATGCACGTCACCATCCAGGAGGAGGGCGAGGAGCCTGAAGAATACGACATCACCGGCTCTACCGAGGCGGATATGGACCTGAACCGCATCAGCGACGAAAGCCCCGTGGGCGGTGCGCTGGTCGGTCACAAGGCCGGCGACGAGGTCGATGTCACCCTGCCCAACGGCAGCATCATCACCTACAAGGTGCTGAACGTTTCCCGTTCCAACTAATAAAACACGAAAGGACGATCAAAATGGAGCAGAATAAGCCCCAGACCGAGCAGGATATCAGCCAGCAGGCCGCCGTGCGCCGCCAGAAGCTTGCTGATTTGTGCGAAGCCGGTCAGAACCCCTTTGTCATCACCAAGTATCAGCAGGACGCCTACTCTGCCGACCTGAAACAGGAATTCGCCGATCTGCCCGCCGAGGCAGAAACCGGCAAGATCGTTTCTTTGGCGGGGCGTATGATGTCCAAGCGCATTATGGGCAAGGCGAGCTTTGCCCACCTGCGCGACCAGAAGGGGGACATCCAGATTTTTGTCAAGCGCGACCTGCTGGGCGAGGAAGCCTACGCCGCCTTCAAAAAGCTGGATATCGGTGATATCATCGGTGTCAAGGGCGAAGTGTTCCGCACCAAGATGGGCGAAATTTCGGTGCGCATCTGCGAGCTGACCCTGCTGTCCAAGAGTCTGCTGCCCCTGCCCGAAAAGTTCCACGGTCTGACCGACCGCGAGGCCCGCTACCGTCAGCGCTATGTTGACCTGATCGTCAACCCCGATGTGCGCCGCGCCTTTGAGGTGCGCAGCAAGTTCATCAAGCATCTGCGCAACTATCTGGACGAGCGCGGCTATATGGAAGTCGAAACCCCCGTGCTGAACACCATCGCCGGCGGTGCCGCCGCCCGCCCGTTCATCACCCACCACAACACGCTGGACATTGATATGTACCTGCGCATCGCCACCGAGCTGCCGCTGAAGCGTCTGATCGTCGGCGGCATCGACCGCGTGTACGAGGTGGGGCGTATCTTCCGCAACGAGGGTATGGACCCCAAGCACAACCCCGAGTTCACCACCGTGGAGCTGTATCAGGCATACGCCGATTTCCACGATATGATGGACATTGCCGAGGGTGTGCTGTCCAGCGCCGCCAAGGAGATTCTGGGCACCTATGAGATCGAGTGGCTGGGCAACAAGATCGACCTGACCCCCGGCTGGCGCCGTATGACGATGATCGAAGCCGTGCGCGAGTATGTGGGCATCGACTTTGACGCCATCACCGATGACGCCGAGGCTGTGGCAGCCGCCAACGCCAAGGGCGTTGAGCTGAACCCCGCCGCCGAGCCGACTTGGGGCAACGCCCTGTATGCCTGCTTTGACCAGAAGGTCGAGGAGCATCTGATCCAGCCCACCTTTATTACGATGTACCCCGTCGAGGTCAGCCCGCTGACCAAGCGCAGCCCCGAGGACCCGCGCCTGACCGAGCGCTTTGAGTTCTTTATCAACCACAGCGAGATGGGCAACGCCTACAGCGAGCTGAACGACCCGCTGGATCAGCGTGACCGCTTTGTCAAGCAGGCAGAGCAGCGCGACCGCGGCGACGACGAGGCAGAGATGATCGATGAGGATTTCCTCACCGCCATGGAGTACGGTATGCCCCCGACGGGCGGCATGGGCATCGGCATCGACCGCTGCGTTATGATGCTGACCAACTCCGACTCCATCCGCGACGTCATCCTGTTCCCCACGATGAAGCCCATCGACTAAAAAGCATTGATTCTACGCCTTTTATCAACCCGGTTTGGCTGATTTGACACCACATTGACACCAAACTTGTGCAGAAAAGGCTTTACAAGAAAGCAGAGAGTTATCCTCTTACGGATGACGCTCTGCTTTTTTGTTTATGTGGTTGTGCATTTCTCGGCAAATGCGACAGTTTTCGCAAAGGACTTGACGCGCCCCCTCGTTTTGTACTATAATAGGTCAGTCGGACAATCGCCCGGCTGCAACGAGGTGTTGCGCAGTTGGTAGCGCGCGTGGTTTGGGACCACGAGGCCGCAGGTTCGAGTCCTGTCACCTCGATACAAAGCCGCAGATACTTAGGTATCTGCGGCTTTTTGTGTGTCCCAAAATCGCATTTTGGTCTGTTGAATGTGTAGGGGCGACCATTGGTCGCCCGTGCGGTTTGCCCGTTGGTTCGATTTGCCGGGATGACTGCGCGGGCGGTCAATGACCGCCCCTACAAACCTACCGGAAGTTTGCAATTGACCCAATAAGTTTATCGACAGTCTGAAACCGTAGATACTACCGCAGATACTCAGGTATCTGCGGCTTTTGTTTTTGGCACAAAAAATGCCCGTCACCCTTTGGGGGCGGCGGGCATAGGATAGAACAGCGGTTATTCCAGATTGCCGGTCAGCAGCATCACGGCGGTCAAGGCGGTCAGGGGGGCGGTTTCGCAGCGCAAAATGCGCGGACCCAGCCCCACGGTCACAGCGCCCGCAGCCTTGGCGGCGGCAGCTTCCTCGGCGGAAAAGCCGCCCTCGCTGCCCGTGATGATGGCAATTTTTCGGGCGCAGCCGGGTTTCAGCACCTCGCGCAGCGGCACACCGCCGCCCTCGTAGAAAAACAACACCAGATCGTAGTCTTTCATACGCTCGCAGACGGCGTTAAAATCCGGCAGCGGCATACGCACGGCGGGCAGCATGGCACGCCCTGCCTGCTTGGAGGCTTCGGCGGCGATGCGGTTGTAGCGCTCGCACTTGGCATCCTCTTTTTTGGGCGCGGCGATGCAATAGCGGCTGAAAAACGGCACGACCTCGTAAATGCCCAGCTCGACGCAATGGCGGATGACCTCCTCCAGCTTGCCCTGCTTGGGGTAGGCGGCAAACAGCGTGACCTGCACGTCCGGCTCTGCCTTGCTGGGTGCGCCGTCGGTGACGGTGAACTCCACCCGGTCAGAGGCAAGGCTGGTCACCGTGCCGATGTACTCCAGCCCGTCGGGACCGCACAGCACGACTTCCTCGCCCAATTTGGCGCGCATAACGTCCGCCAGATGGTGGGCGTCGCTGCCGGTCAGGGCGGCGTGTCCGTCCGCCAATTCCTTGGTAAAATAGCGATGCGGCATAGCTTACGCCTCTTTCTTTTCGCAGATAATGCACACCCAGCCGCGCTTTTCCTTGACCTGCACAGGCTCCAGCCCGGCGGCGCGCAGCCCGGTCAGCACTTCCTCCTTGCGCTCGTCAATAATGCCGCTGGCGATAAAGCGGGCGCCGGGTGCCATCAGCACCGGCACATGGGGTGCCAGCGACAAAATGGCGGCGGCGACAATGTTGGCGGTAATGATGTTGTACTCGCCGCTTGCCTTGTCGGACAAATCGCCCACCAGCACGGTAAAGCGGTTATTCACGCCGTTGCGCTCGGCGTTTTCCCCGGCGGTGCGCACGCACATCGGGTCAATGTCCACGCCCTCAGCGACCTTGGCGCCCAGCTTCAGCGCGGCAATTGCCAGAATGCCGGAGCCGGTGCCGATGTCCAGCACGCGCTCGCCGCCCTGCACCAGCTCGTCCAGCGTTTCCAAGCACAGGCTGGTGGTTTCGTGGGTGCCGGTGCCAAACGCCATGCCGGGGTCCATCACGATCTTGATGCGGTCGGTGTCGTGCTGTTCCCAGCCCGGCACAATGGCAAGGCGGCTGCCGATATCCATCGCGTGGTAGTATTTTTTCCAAGCGTTCTGCCAATCCTCCTGCTCTACGCCGGTGGTGTTCAGCTGGTAGGCAATGCCGCTGGCTTTCAGGCGCTCCTCAAACAGGGGCAGCACCTCGGCGGGATTTTCATCGGGGGCAAGGTACATATGTACAATGACCACATCGCGCGGCTTGTCCAGCAACTCCTGCTCGATCAGATCCACATGGGCGATCTCCCAAGCCTGCTGCTCCAGGTCGCTGTAATCCTCAATATAAATGCCGCCGTTGGCGACCATGGTGGCAATGGCTTCCGCCGTGTCGGCGTCGCGCTTCGCCACGGTAATGCTGATATCTGTCCATTCCATACGATAGAACCTCCCCGTAATAGTACCTTTATTATACAGGAAACTTTTGCATTTTTCAATCAGAAAGGGGAATCTCTATGCAGGTTACGCCGCTCACCTTGCCCGAACTCCGGAATTTGTACGATACAGCGATGGCACGGGACTTTCCGCCCGCCGAGCGCAAGCCCTTTTCCGCTATGGAAGCCCTGCTGCGGCGCGGCTTTTACGAGCCGCTGCTGCTTACCGGCACGGCGGGGGAGCCGCTTGCCTACGCCTTGCAGGTCGTTGCGCCGGGCGTTCCCTGCGCCTTGATCGACTATTTTGCCGTGCGCGCGGATTTGCGCGGCGGCGGCGTGGGGACCCGCGCCCTGCACACGCTGCGGCGGCATTACGCGGGCAGGCTGTCCGCCCTGCTGACCGAGTGCGAGCATCCCGCGGAAGCGCCCGACCCCGAAACGGCAAAGCGGCGCATCGGGTTTTACCTGCGTGCCGGGGCGCAGAGCGCCGCCATCGAAAGCCGCGTTGCCGGGGTGCGCTATATGGTGCTGGCGCTGCCCTGCCGGGGCGCTTTGCCGGAGGCTGCGGCAGCCGATGCCCTGCGCCGCCTGTACGCCTGTATGAGTCCGCAAAAATACGGACGCGGCAACGTGATATTTTACGGCAACTGAGGGCATACTACCCCCAAAAGGGGGCATTGTGTGTGAAGCTGGATCCAAAACAATATGCGGAAATGGTCAAGCGCGCGTCGCCGCCGTCCCCGGTTTGGCGGGACTGCGCGTGGGCGTTCGGGGTAGGGGGCGGCATCTGCGCGCTGGGCGAGGCGCTGCGGCAGCTGTTTTTGCTGTGGTACGATGCCGCGCTTGCCGGGACGCTGACCAGCGTCAGCCTGATTTTTCTCTCGGCGGCGGCGACACTGCCCGGCTGGTACCAGAAGCTGGCGGCGCGGGCGGGCGCGGGTACGCTGGTACCCATCACGGGGTTTGCCAACTCGGTGGTCAGCCCGGCGATCGAGTTCAAGCCCGAGGGGTGGATCACCGGTGTGGGGGCAAAAATTTTCAGCATTGCGGGACCCGTCATTGCCTACGGGACGCTGGCGTCCTTTGTGTGGGGCGTGCTGTACTGGCTGATCGGAAAGGTGGGGTGAGCGATGCCCGCCAGAAAAAAGGATACCCTGTTTTTTGACCGCCCGCCGGTCGTTGCTGCTTGGGCGGCTGCCGGGGGCAAAAAGGAAAGCGAGGGACCGCTTTCTTCGCAGTTTGATTTTTTGACGCAGGATGGCGGATTTTCTGCGCAGGGCTGTACCGATTGGGAGCAGGCGGAAAGCCTTTTGCAGCAGCAGGCGGCGGAGCTTTGTCTGCGCAAGGCGGGCGTTGCCCGCAAGGACGTGCAGTTGACCTTTGCCGGGGATCTGCAGGCGCAGTGTACCGCCAGCAACTACACGATGCGCACCCTCGGCACGCCGTTTGCCGGGGTGTACGGGGCGTGTTCCACCATGGCGGAAACCTTGGCGCTTGCCGCCTGCTTTGCCGCCTGCGGGCTGGCGCAGCAGGCACTGGCGCTGACCAGCAGCCATTTTTGTGCGGCAGAACGTCAATTCCGCACGCCGCTGTCCTATGGTGCCAAGCGCACCCCCACCGCACAGTGGACAGCCACCGCGGCGGGGGCGTGTCTGGTACGCGCACCGGGCGCGGCGGGGGTGCCGGTGTTTTCGGTCACCTTCGGGCGCGTGCAGGACTACGCCGTGCGCGACATCAACAATATGGGCGCTGCCATGATGCCCGCTGCCGCCGACACCCTGCTGCGGTATTTTGACGCCACCGGGGCAAGCCCGCAGGATTTTGATGCGATCTTCACCGGCGATCTGGGGCAGGTGGGCGGCGACCTTCTGCGCGAGCAGATGGACAAGGAGGGGCTGCCGATGCCCAACCACCACGACTGCGGCTGCCTATTATATAAGGTAGAAGAGCAGAACGTGCAGGCGGGCGGCAGCGGGGCAGGGTGCAGCGCCGCCGTGCTGTGCAGCCATATCCTGCCCGGCTTGCAGGCGGGGCGGTACCGCCGCGTGCTGTTTGCGGCGACCGGGGCGCTGATGAGCCAAACGACCTTTTTGCAGGGCGAGAGCATCCCCGGCATCGCCCACTGCGTCGAGCTGGGAGGTGCGGTATGAACTACGTCTGGGCGTTTGCGGTGGGCGGTGCCATCTGCGTGGTGGGACAGCTGCTTATGGATTACACCAAGCTGACCCCGGCGCGCATCCTGACCGGGTATGTGGTGGCGGGCGTGGTGCTGAGCGCCGTGGGCTGGTATGCGCCGCTGGTGGAGCTGGCGGGTGCCGGGGCAAGCGTGCCGCTGCTGGGGTTCGGGCATCTGCTGGCGCAGGGCGTGCAGCAGGCGGTGGACGAGGTAGGTCTGCCGGGCGCACTGACCGGCGGGTTGAGCGCCGCCTCCGGCGGCGTGGCAGCCAGCCTGATTTTTGCCGTGGCGGCAGCCGCCGTCGGCAAAAGCCGGGAGCAGAGTTAAAATCATCGGATAGAGCGTCCGCCATGCGGGCGCTTTTTTGATGCCGAAAATTGCAAAAAAATTGGGCAAAATTGCCGATACGCTTGCAAAAATGTATTGACACAACCCCTTGGATGTGGTATTATGATAGCACCTCTTTTGCGGGTTTATTTTTTATGCCCTTTTTCGCGGGCAGCCCGCAAGCGCGAGGGAGGCTTATTAACCGATAATGGAGGTGCCGAAACATGACTGTCAAGATCACCCTGGCTTGCACCGAGTGCAAGCAGCGCAACTACAACAAGGAGAAGAACAAGAAGAATTCTCCCGATCGTCTTGAGATGAAGAAGTATTGCCGTTTCTGCAAGAAGCATACCCTTCACCGCGAAACCAAGTGAGGATAGGAGCTTAGAGATGGCAGACAAAAAAGCAGCTCCCGCTGCAGCCCAGACTCAAAGCAACAAAACCAAAAAAACTTCGTTCTTTGGTAAGGTCAAAAACTTTTTTAAGGGCATCGGCAAGTATTTCAAGGATACCAGAAGTGAACTGAAAAAAGTTGTATGGCCCAGCAAAAAGGATGTTAAGACCAACACCATCACCGTCATTCTCGTGGTGGCGGCGGCAGCCGTTGTGCTGATCGTGCTGGATCTTATCTTTGGCGGCGCCATTCACCTGATGATCGGCGCCTGAGCGCTTTGAGCGGAGGCAATGACCCTTATGGCAGAACAAGCAAACTGGTATGTCGTGCATACCTATTCCGGCTATGAGAACAAGGTCGCGCAGGACCTGATGACGATGGTGGAAAACCGCCGCATTCAGGACCTGATCTGCGATGTCAAGGTTCCCACGGAAACGGTTGTCGAGGAAGTCTTTGACAAGCGCGGCAACAAGACCGGCGAAAAAGAGGTACAGCACAAGCTGTATCCCGGCTATGTGTTCGTAAAAATGGTGATGAACGACAACACCTGGTACATTGTGCGCAACACGCGCGGCTGCACCGGGTTCGTTGGTCCGGCCTCCAAGCCGGAGCCTCTGACCGAGGCGGAAGTCGCCAAGATGGGTGTCGAGAATGTCGTCACCGATCTGAGCGTCGAATACAAGGTCGGCGACACGGTCGAGATCACCGCAGGTCCGATGGAAGGTTCTGTCGGCACGGTGGAGGAGATCGATATCCCCGCGCGCAAGGTGCGCGTAAAGATCACGATGTTCGGTCGAGAACTGCCCGCAGAGCTCGAACTGCATCAGGTCAAGCTGTTCTAACACAGCAACGAATTTCCGGTAGAAACCGCGAACGGGTCACATCCCGGGGTACGGTTTTTATAGGGCGTGCGGTGGTCGTGCGCCCGTGGGAGGTCTGCACCGCAGGCCGCAACTCACCACAAAATTTGGAGGTGCAAATATTATGGCACAGAAAATCACTGGCTACATTAAGCTGCAAATCCCCGCCGGCAAGGCAACTCCGGCTCCCCCTGTTGGTCCTGCTCTGGGTCAGAAGGGCGTCAACATCATGGCGTTCACCAAGGAGTTCAACGAGCGTACCAAGAACCAGATGGGCATGATCATCCCCGTCGTCATCACCGTTTACGCTGACCGCTCCTTCTCCTTCATCACCAAGACTCCTCCGGCGCCCGTTCTGATCAAGAAGGCTGCCGGCATCGACACTGCTTCCGGCGTGCCCAACAAGAACAAGGTTGGCTCCATCACGCTGGCTCAGGCCGAAGAGATCGCCAAGACCAAGATGCCCGACCTGAACGCTGCTTCTCTGGAAGCCGCTGTCAGCATGATCAAGGGCACCGCCCGCAGCATGGGCGTTACCGTTGAGGGCTGAATAGGAGGGGAATAAGCAATGAAACACGGCAAGAAATATACTGACTCTGTCAAGCTGATCGAGGCCAGCAAGACCTATGATCCGACCGAGGCCTTGGAGCTGTGCTGCAAGACCGCTACCGCTAAGTTCGACGAGACCGTTGAGCTGCACGTCCGCCTGGGCGTTGACAGCCGCCACGCTGACCAGCAGGTTCGCGGCGCTGTTGTTCTGCCCAACGGCACCGGTAAGAACGTCCGCGTTATCGCTATCGCCAAGGGCGACGCCGCTAAGGCTGCCGAGGCTGCCGGTGCGCAGGAGGTCGGTGATGACGATCTGATCGCCAAGATCGCCGGCGGTTACCTGGACTTCGACGTCCTGGTCACCACCCCCGATATGATGGGCAAGGTTGGTCGTCTTGGTAAGGTCCTGGGTCCCCGCGGCCTGATGCCCAACCCCAAGGCCGGTACCGTTACCCCTGATGTCGGCAAGGCTGTTACCGATGCCAAGGCCGGTAAGATCGAGTACCGTCTGGACAAGCAGAACATCATCCATGTGCCCATCGGCAAGGCATCCTTCGGTGCCGAGAAGCTGATGGTCAACCTGGACACCGTTCTGGATGCCATCGCCAAGGCAAAGCCCGCCGCTGCCAAGGGTCAGTACTTCAAGAGCGCTACCATCGCCACCACCATGGGCCCCGGCGTTCGCGTTGCTACCAACAAGTACGGCGTATAATTTCAGGTTTTTTCCTGAAAGTGCTTGACAAACGCACATTCTTGTGCTATACTAATTAAGCTGTTTTTAAGACAGCAGGTGCCGCAAGGCATAACGGGGAAACCCACCTGCCGAGAAACGTGCGTTTGATTGCTATGCTTTCAAGCCCTTTTCCCGGCGACGGGAAAGGGGCTTTTTTCTGTAATATCACAAAAAAGCCGCTTACCGAAACCAATCTGTAAGTGGAACGAGGTGAAATTCAAATGCCCAGTGCAAAGATTCTGGAATCCAAGAAGGCTCTTGTTGCCGACCTGAACGCTAAGATCGAAGGCTCTCTGGCCGGCGTTGTCGTTGCTTACAACGGCATCAGCGTTGCTGACGACACCAAGCTGCGTAAGGAGCTGCGTGAGGCTGGCGTGCA